>VFMC01000412.1 GCA_006515795.1 Acidimicrobiaceae bacterium
TGCTCGGGCTGCCGCCCGGGCTGCCGGTGTTCGCCGGCGGGCACGACCAGGCCTGCGCGGCAGTCGCCCTCGGAATCACCGAGCCAGGCGCGATGATGCTCTCGGCGGGCACCGCGTGGGTGCTCACCGCCGCCACCGATTCTGCCGATGTCGCCGCGCTCGCCGACTCGCTCAACCTCAGCCCGCACGCCGTTGCCGGCCGATGGACGACGTCTCGCCACCTCGGCGGCATCGGCGCAGTCATCGCCGGGTGGCTGCGCACCGCGTACGAAAGGCCAGATGAGCTCGAGTCCGACCTGACCGGCTTCGGTCCGACGTCGACCACCCCCGCCTTCCTCCCCAACCTGCTCGATTCCAACCTGCTCGATTCCGGTGGCGCGGGTCTTGGCCGCTTCGTGCCCGCCCCGGGCGACACCTCCCGTGCAGAGCGCAGCTGGGCCGTTCTCGAGGCCGCAGCATTCTCGGTCCGCCAGGCGGTGGAGGCGATCACCTCCACGACCGAACCGGTCACATCGCTCACCGTCATCGGTGGTGGCTCGCGCCCCGCGGTGCTACGTACGCTGGCCGACGCGACCGGGTTGGTCATCTCGGTACCCCGCCACGCGAGCTGGCCGGCGCTCGGTGCGGCACAGGTGGCGGCGACAGCGCTCGGCTGGGAGTTCAGCCCGGCGTGGGCGGCACCCGGCGGCACCGACCTGGTCGAGCCGAGAGCCGACATCATCGGTGGCCGCTACGCCGCCTATCGTCGACTCATCGAAGGACGCCTCAGTGAAGGGGGAGCCCCGTGACCAAACCGGTCGTCGCCATCACCATCGGCAGGAACCACTACGGCCGCATGTTCAGCCGGCATGCGTGGGACGAGCTGGGCCGCTTCGCCGAAGTGGTCCACCACGAACACCCCGAGCCCGCCGGCGCCGAGATGCTCGCCGACCTGCTGGCCGATGCCGATGCCTGCATCACCAGTTGGGGGGTGGCGACCATCGATGCACACGTGCTGGCCGGTGCGCCGCGCCTGCGGGCGATGGCGCACATGGGCAGCTCCGTGAAACGATTCGTGTCCGACGCGGTTTGGGAGCGCGGGGTCCGTGTGACCAGCGCCGGGGTGACCCTGGCCCGTGACGTCGCCGAAACCACCCTCGGGCTGATGATCGTGGGCCGCAAGCAGATCTGGCCACTCGGGCAACACGTCCGCGACGGCGGCTGGCGCGACAGCCCGGCATGGGACATGTGGCCGGCGAGGGAGCTCGCACGTTCCACGGTGGGCATCATCGGAGCCAGCAACGTCGGCCGCCACGTCATCGATCTGTTGGCGCCGTTCGATGCCGAGATCCTCGTCGCCGATCCGTTCCTCGACGACGAAGGAGCGGCAGCGCTCGGCGTGGAGCGGGTCGAGCTCGACGAGCTCCTCGCCAGGGCAGACGTGGTCTCGCTGCACTGCCCCGAGACTCCCGAGACCTATCACCTCCTCGACTCGCCGCGGCTGGCGATGATGCGCGACGGCGCCCTGCTGATCAACAGCGCCCGCGGTGCCCTGATCGACGAGCCTGCGCTCATCGCCGAGCTGCGGACCGGGCGGATCTTCGCCTTCCTCGACGTGACCGACCCTGAGCCACCCGCGCTCGACAGCCCGCTGCGCCAGCTCGCCAACGTCGTCGTCACCCCCCACATCGCCGGCTGCATCGAGAACTGCAACCGGATGGGCGAGTTGGCCGTCGAGGAGCTACGCCGGTTCTTCGCCGGCGAACCTGCGGTCTACGAGATCCGCAAGGAGATGCTCGACCGCATCGCCTGACCAAGATCCCAACCTTGTCGGTCCGAACAGGTTCGGCCTGTCGAGACCGACGAAGTTGGGCTTCAGGGTTGGGCTTTCAGGTGAGGATCAGCCCGCCGTCGACCTCGATCGACTGGCCGGTCAGGTAGCGGGCGTCGTCGGATGCCAGGAAGGCGATGACCCCGGCGACCTCCTCGGGCCGGGCCAGGCGCTTCAGCGCGGTGTCGTTGGCCCGCATCGCCAACCACTCCGGACCGGTCATGCCGCGCGTCGCCCCGCCTCGGCGACCCTGCGCACCATCGCCGTCTCGGTGTTGCCAGGGCACACTGCATTGACGGTGATGTTGTGCGGGCCCAGTTCCATCGCTGCGGAGCGGGTGATGCCGATGACGCCGCTCTTGGTCGCCGAGTACTCGGCCGAGTACGGCCAGCTGGTCTTGCCGGCCATCGAGGAGATGTTGATGATCGCCCCCCGGCGCTGTGCGGTCATGATCGGCGCCGCCAACCGGTTGGAGATCAACACGCCGGTGAGGTTCACCCCGACGATGTGCTCCCACCGTTCCAGCGGGACCTCTGGCAGCGGCCCACCCACGTAGATGCCGGCGCACGCGACGAGCACGTCGATGCGGCCCCACGCGGCGACGACGGCATCGAACGCCGCTGTCTGTTGTTCGAGCGAGCACACGTCGGCGTGGTGACCGACGGCGGTGCCCCCGCTGTCGTCGACCTTGGCCACGGTGCGGGCGTTGTCCTCGTCGGCGATGTCGAGGCATGCGACCCTGGCGCCCTCGGCGGCGAAGCGCACCGCAGTGGCCCGTCCGATCCCTGTCGCCGAGCCGGTGATGACGACGACCTGTTCTTCGAATCGTCTCATGCGAGCAGTGACTGTAACCGCGGGGTGATCCCCGAATCAGCGACCGCCGGCCGAGCCGACCACAGCCCTCGGGTCGCAGGCGCCGGCCAGCATGCCGTCGGCGCCGACGACGATCGCGTGGGCATGGCCGAACGAACTGGAGAACTGCGGTTCGACGCGGATGTCGTGGCCGCGCTCGACGAGACCGGAACGCCACGAGTCGACACCGTGAGCTTCTAGCACGACGTGCGGGCCGGCGGCACCTGTCCAGGTGTCGAAACCCGTCTCCGGCCCGTTCAGGATCCACCGAGGCGCGGCGATCGCGGCCGCCGGCAGCAGGATCTGTGGTTGGGCGTCTCCGCCCATCGTCCCGAACACGGCGGCCAGGTTGCCGTCGGGATGCGTGGCGAGTGCGGGCGACAAGGTGTGCGGCGGGCGACGCCCGGGAGCGAGCTCGGCGGGATGGCCGGGCTCGAGCGAGAACCCGATCCCGCGGTTGTGCAGGTTGATGCCGGTGTTCGGCTCGGCGAGCCACGAGCCGAAACCCGACGCGTTGCTCTGGATGAGCGACACGGCCATGCGGTCGTCGTCGATGGTGCAGAGGTACGTCGTGTCGCCGTGACCGACCCGGCCGGCAACCGGCCTGGCGCGGTGGGGGTCGATCTCGCTGGCACGGCCCGCGATGGCCGCCAGCAGCAGGTCGCCATCGGCGCCATCGTGGAGCACGTCGGGCCGGTCTCGGCCGGCGGCCTTGGCAGCCTCGATCAGCAGGTGCGCCCATGCCGGATCGTCGGGGTCGGTGGGCAGGGCGAGCCGGCTCGCCAGCGCCGACGCGCCGAGCAGCAGGTAGCCCTGCGAGTTCGGCGGGATCGTGTGCAGCCTTCGACCGAAGGCATCGATGGCCAGCGGTGACACCCATTCGGCGGCGGGGTTGGTGAGGTCGTCGTCGGTGTACTGGCCGTCGCCGAGGGCGATCAGCCCGCGCCCGAACTCGCCGCGATAGAAGCCGTCACGGCCACGCTCGGCGATCGCCCGCAAGGCGGCCGCCGCCCCAGGTCGGCGTACTCGGCTGCCGGGGTGCAGCGCCTGCTCCACGACCTCACCCAACTGGGCGCGGGCCCGCCCGTCGAGACGTTCCACCGAGCCGACCAACAACGGTGAGGCGGGGAAGCCGTGCTCGGCAAGCTGGATCGCCGGCGCGAGCACCCGGGGGAGTGGCAATCGCCCGAACCGCTCGTGCAGGGCTTGCCACCCGTCGACGCATCCCGGCACCGTCACCGCGCGGATGTCGTGACGATACGGCATCGACGTGTGCCCCTCGGCACGAAGCGCAGCGGAGTCGGCGCCGCTACCGGCCCGCCCGCTGGCGTTGAGCGCGTGCACGTGCGAGCCGTCGTGCACGAGCGCGAACAGGTCGCCGCCCATACCGCACAGGTGCGGCCCGGTGACGGCGATCGCGGCGTTCGTGGCGATCGCCGCGTCGATGGCGTTGCCGCCGAGGGCGAGTGCGGTGAGGCCGGCCTGGGTGGCGAGTTGGTCGGCCGAAACCACCATCGCGCCAGGTGCCCTGACCGAGCGCGGGTGAGGCTGAGTGCGCATCGCGCCAACCTACGCGCTGAACTCACATACGCTCGGTCGATGTTGCGACACCGACCGACGAGCCTTGTCGCGTTCACGGTTGCCGGCGCCGGGGTGGTGATCGCGACCTTCTTGCCGTGGTTGCGTTCCGGGTCGGGCTGGCGTTCGAGCTACGACCTGCTCGGCCTCCTCGACCGTCTCGATCTCGCCCCCGACGGTGTGATCTCTGCTCTGATCGGGTGGTGGCCGGTCGTGCCCTTGCTGGTCACCGTCGCTGTGGTCTCGGCATGGTGGGGATGGCGGTGGGCAGCGTTCGGTTCGGCCCTCGTCGCCGTGCTGTACGCGGGAGGTGTCGGCACGACGCTGGTGGTGCGCTCACGCGGCACCGGCATCGGCATCGGGCCGGGGGCGTGGCTGTGTGCCGCGGCGAGCGCCGTGTTCTTGGTGACGGCCGCCTGGATCGTGTTCACCCACGCCAGTGGCCGCGCCGTTCGTACACCTCCCGGAGCACTGCCAGCCGATCGGTC
>VFMC01000413.1 GCA_006515795.1 Acidimicrobiaceae bacterium
GATCGTTGGGCGCGACCTCCGGATCAGAACCCCTCCACAGCTCGCGGAACATCAACCACGGGATCGCGTAGATCGCGCACGGCGGGCAGAACCAGCCGCCGATCGCCCACCCCGAACCCCAGGTCGCGCCGGTCCGGCCGAGCCCGCGCAGGTTCTTCGCCATCTTGTACATCAAGATCATCGTGAGCACGATCATCGGGATGACGAGAAGCCCGGCGATGCTGCTCAAGTTGGTGGTGGAGGCGCTCGTGAACTCGTCCTCCGGAAGCGATCCTTCGAGGAACGCGCGAGCCTTGTCGCGCAGTTGGAACAACGCGATCACGCCCAACAGCTGGAACGGAATGAAGATGGCCAGCAGGACCACCAGCGCCTTGGCGATGCCGCCGATGCGCGAGAAGGTTCCGCTCATCGCCGCCCCGGCGCCTCCGTAGGCGATGTAGCCGGGCGGCGGCGACATGTTCGGTGGTGGTGGCGGTGGTGGTGGCGTTGACGCGAAGTCACTCATCGCGCCGCACCCTAATCGCCGCGCCTGTGGACCGGTCAGTTGATCTTGAGGCTGGGGCTGAAGATCTTCTTCGGCTTCAGATCGACGGCGATCCGTCGGGCGATCTCATGGAACACGCGCGCCGCCTCGCTGTCGGGCTGCACCGCTGTGATCGGCCGTCCGTCGTCGCCGCCTTCGCGCAGGGCGAGCACCAGTGGCAGCTGGCCGAGGAGGGGCACGCCGATCTCCGCGGCGAGCTCGGCGCCGCCGCCGCTGCCGAAGATCTCGTAGTGCTTGCCGTCGTCGCCGACGAACCAGCTCATGTTCTCGATGATGCCCCTCACCGGCAGGTTCACCTTGGCCGCCATCGCCGCGGCGAGGCTGGCTACCTTCTGCGCGGCGGGCTGCGGGGTGGTGACCACGTACATCTCGCCCCGCGGCAGGTACTGGCTGAGCGACAGGGCGATGTCGCCCGTGCCCGGCGGCATGTCGATGAGCAAGAAGTCGGGTTCGTCCCAGAACACGTCGGTGAGGAACTGCTCGATCGCCTTGTGCAGCATCGGACCGCGCCAGATGATGGCTTGGCCCTGCGGCACGAAGTAGCCGATCGAGATGCAGCGCACGCCGTAAGCCTCCGGCGGCACGAGCATCTGGTCGATCACCACCGGCTCGCGGTCGGTGCCGAGCATGCGCGGCACGGAGTAGCCGTAGATGTCGGCATCGACGATGCCGACGGAGTAACCCTGCGCGGCCAGCGCGACCGCGAGGTTGACGGTGACGCTGCTCTTGCCGACGCCGCCCTTGCCCGACGAGATGAGCAGCGGCCGCGTCTTCGAACCGACCTCGCTGAAGGGCACCTTGCGACCTTCGGCATGGCCGTGTGCCTGGCCATGTCCAGCGGTGTCGCCGGGGCTGCCGTGCAGCATGAGGCGCACGGCTTCTCGTTCCTTGTCGGTCATTACCGTGAAGTCGAGCGAGACGGCGGTGACCCCGGCGAGCGGGCTGACCGCAGTGGTGACCCGGCTCGTGATCTCGTTGCGCAACGGGCATCCGGCGACCGTGAGTGCGATCTGCACCGCCACCGTGCCGTCGGCACCGATCGAAACGCCGCGCACCATGCCGAGATCGACGATCGACCGGCGCAGCTCGGGGTCTTCGACCGGCCGCAGGGCGTCGATGATCTCGTCGTTGGTGGCCATCAGGGGGACTCCTCCTACCGCGACCGGCTGGTCGAATTACCACTACCTGGATAGGTAGAATACCGGCGTGGCCAAGCACAAGCCCATCGGCGAGGTTGGAAGTGACACTGCCTTTGCCGCCGCCCCATCGGCTCATGCCGAGCGCGACCGCGATCACGGCGCGTTCACCGCCACCGTGTCGGCCATCACCAACGCGTTCGGCGACCCCACACGGCGCGCCATCTACCTGTTCGCCCGCACCACCGAGCACGGGGTGACCGCGGCGCAGGTCGCGGCCCAGTTCGGTTTGCACCCCAACGTGGCTCGGCATCACCTCGACCGGCTCGCCGCCGGCGGCTACCTCGAGGGCGATCGAGCGAGCAGAGGGCTCGGGTGCCGGGCGACCTTCCAAGCACTACCGCTCCGCCTCCGAATCCCTGCCCGATGTGCCGGTGCGCAGTGACGACCTGGTGCTCACCTTGCTCGGCAAGGCGCTGGCACTGCTGCCGCGTGCTCAGGCCGAGGAGATGGCCGAGCAGGTGGGTCGCGAGTACGGGGCCACGATGGCGGCGGGCCTCACCGGGAACGACCTGGCCGCCGGCCAGCGTTCGCTGCGCTCGGCGCTGCAGTCGGTGGCCGATGCCCTCACCGCTCACGGATTCGCAGCTCACACCGACCATCGCAACAACCAGCTGCGCATCGTCAACAACCACTGCCCGTTCGGCGACGTCGCGATCGAGCACCCGGTCATCTGTGCTGTCGACCGCGGGATGTCTGCGCCACCGCCGTCTAGCCGCGCCGTTCCTCCACCTCCACATCTGGGCCGATTCCCTCTCGGCGGACGAGACGGATTCGGCCCAGATCTTGCAGTGAGTCTGCGCTGTGAGCCGGCGGGTCTGAGCGACAGGTCTGTGCCGGCGGCACCGTGCGCGCGGTGTTGCGCTACGGTTCGCGGCGGGTCGGGAACGGCTCTGGAAAAGTCTCAAACGTGGAGGAACGTCGTGTCGCAGCAGGTACGTGGAGTCGTCGCCAGGGGCAAGGGGCAACCGGTCTCGATCGAGACCATCGTCATCCCCGACCCGGGACCAGGCGAGGCGGTCGTCGCGATCCAAGCGTGCGGGGTGTGCCACACCGACCTGCACTACCGGGAAGGCGGCATCAACGACGACTTCCCGTTCCTGCTCGGGCACGAGGCCGCCGGAGTGGTGGAATCCGTCGGCGCTGGTGTCACCGGCGTCGCGCCTGGCGACTACGTGATCCTCAACTGGCGTGCGGTCTGTGGAACCTGTCGAAGCTGCTTGCGCGGACGTCCGCAGTACTGCTTCTCCACGTTCAACGCCAAGCAGAAGATGACCCTCACCGACGGCACCGTGCTGTCGCCGGCACTTGGCATCGGCGCGTTCGCCGACAAGACGCTCGTCGCTGCCGGCCAGTGCACGAAGGTCGATCCGGCGGCGCCCGCCGCGGCGGCCGTGATGGCCGGCATCGGCGCAGCGATCAACACCGGCGCGGTAGGCCGCGGCGACTCGGTGGCCGTCTTCGGTTGTGGCGGCGTTGGGAACGCGGCCATTGCCGGCTCCCGACTCGCCGGTGCGCACACCATCGTCGCCGTCGACCTCGATGATCGCAAGCTCGGGTGGGCGAAGGAATTCGGCGCAACCCACACCGTGAACGCCAAGACCACCGATCCGGTCGGGTACATCAAGAGCGTCACCAACGGCAATGGCGCCGACGTGTGCATCGAAGCAGTCGGAAACCCGGCGGTGTACCGGCAGGCGTTCGACGCCCGCGACCTCGCCGGCACGGTGGTGCTGGTTGGTGTGCCGCGGCCCGACATGACCATCGAGCTGCCGTTCATCGAGCTGTTCGGTCGCGGCGGGCAGCTCAAGTCGAGCTGGTACGGCGATTGCCTGCCGAGTCGCGTTGCCTGCCGAGTCGCGACTTCCCGATGTTGATCGACCTCTACCTGCAGGGCCGTCTCGATCTCGATCGTTTCGTGTCGGAGACGATCACCCTCGACGACGTCGAGGAGGCATTCCACAAGATGGAGCGCGGCGAGGTGCTGCGCAGCGTCGTCGTCCTCTAAATCCGCGTGTGTGCGCGAACGCACCGTGGGCGGTGCAAGAGTGCACAAACGCGCCGGGTGAGCGGCGGCGGGTCCCTACACTCCAGGCCATGGATCTCCGCATCGGCGTCACCCACTCCCCTCGTGAGCTCAGCATCGAGCTCGCGGACGACACCGATCGCGACGAGCTGCACAAGAAGCTCGATGCGGCACTCACCGGTGCCGTCGATGTGCTGTGGTTGACCGACAAGAAGCAGCGCGACGTCTGCGTGGCCGCTTCCAAGATCGCCTACGTGGAGATCGGGTCGGCCGAGGGAGAACGCAAGATCGGATTCGGCGGCTGACGCTGCTCGACCGTCAGCTCCTGTTCGTCACCGGCAAGGGTGGCGTCGGGAAGACCACGGCAGCGGCCGCGCTCGCCGAGCTGGCTGCCGACCTCGGCAAGCGCACGCTCGTGTGCGAGATGGATGCCAAAGGAGCACTGGCCGCGGCCTTCGATGTTGCACCGCTGCGGTTCCAACCCACCGAGATCGCTCCACGCCTGTTCGGTATGGCGATGAACACCGAGGACTCGCTGCGCGAGTACCTGCGGCTGTTCGTCCGTGTGCCGCTCGTCGGCCGCATCGGGCCACTCGCCCGCACCTTCGACTTCGTCGCCGACGCCGCGCCGGGGGTGAAGGAGATCCTTGCCGTCGGGAAGCTGTGCTACGAGGCTCGCGAACGGCACTACGACATCGTGATCGTCGACGCCGAGGCCAGCGGGCACATCGTCGCCCAGATCGCTGCGCCGCGGGTCATCCGGCAGCTCGTGCAGGTGGGGCTGGTGCGCGAGCAGACCAGCTGGATGATCGAGATCCTCGAGGACCCGGCGAGAACGGGGCTGGTCATCGTGACCACACCGGAGGAGATGCCGGTCACCGAGACCCTCGAACTGGTCGACCGGGTGCGGGCCGACACCGGCGTCGACATCGCCGCCGTCGTCGCCAACCGCGTCCTGCCGGCGCTTTTCTCCGGTCGCGAACTGGACGCGTTCGAGCGTGTGTGTGCACCGCCCACCCGGTCGCTCCTCGTCGGGGCCGCCGGCGCCAAGGTCGGGGTGGTGCTCGATGCCGCGGCGTCGATCGAGGCGCGACGGCGGGTGGGTGCGATGCACCTCGATCGGCTTCGCTCCGGTCTTGGCCCGCGCCTGCCGTTGATCTTCGTGCCCGAGCTGTTCACGCGGGCCACGGGGCGGCGTGTCGTCACCCTGATGGCCGGTTCGATCCACGACGAGCTGGTGTGAACTGATGGCCGTTCGATCATCGCCGCGCCGAGTTGTCGACACCGGGCCGGGTCTCGACGCGCTGCTGGCGTCGAAGGAGATGATCGTGGTCTGTGGCAGTGGCGGCACCGGCAAGACCACCGTCGCGGCCGCGCTGGGGGTGATCGCGGCTACACGCCTCGGTGCCCGCGTGCTGGTGCTCACCGTCGATCCGGCGCGACGGCTGGCCACCGCGCTCGGCCTGGTGGCGTTGGGCAACACCGAGGTGCAGGTCGATCCGGCTGCGCTCGCTGCCGCCGATGCGGTCGCCGGGGGCCCGCCACGCAAGCACGGCGAGCTGTGGGTTGCCATGCTCGACACGAAATCGGGATGGGACGAACTGGTTCGGCGACATGCACCCGACGCCACCGTGCGCGAGCAGGTCCTGGCCAACCCGCTCTACAAGAACGTCACCGGTCGATTCGTGCACAGTCACGACTACATCGCCATCGAGCGGCTGCACGAGCTGCACGCGTCGGGCCGTTTCGACCTGCTCGTCGTCGACACGCCACCCTCACGCAACGCCCTCGACCTGCTCGACGCACCCGGTCGGAT
>VFMC01000414.1 GCA_006515795.1 Acidimicrobiaceae bacterium
CCCTACCTCACCTACTCCGTCGCCGATCCGTCCGGCGTGATCGTGCACTCCGAGACCGTCGACCTGCCGCGCAGCACGATGATCCACGACTTCGCGATAACCGCCACCGACGTCATCTTCTGGGACCTGCCGGTGATCTTCGATCTCGAGGCCGCGATCGCGTTCATCGACGACCCCGCCGCCGACGTGTTCCCCTACCGTTGGCAGCCCGACGCCGGCGCACGCGTCGGAATGATGCCACTCGGGGGGCCGGCCAGCGCGATCCGCTGGTTCGACATCGACCCGTGCTACGTCTTCCACGGCGTCAACGCGTTCCGGCGCGGCGATTCGGTCGTGCTCGACGTGTGCCGGCTCACCTCGATGTTCGCCCCGGATGAGACCTTCGGCGGAGATCTCAGCTTGCGTCGCTGGACCCTCGACGAGGTGACCGGGAGGGTGACCGACGACATCGTCGAGGCCGACGATCCCGGTGAGCTGCCCTCCCGCGACCCGCGGCGAGTCGGGCGCGAGCACCGCTACGGATACCTCGTGGAAACACGCGACAACCCGAACACCGTCGACTTCGGCGGCTTGATCAAGCACGACTACACCACCGGCACGCGCACCGCCTGGAAACCCGGCCCTACGCTGCATGCCGGCGAGTGGCTGTTCGTGCCCGGCGACGACGGCGATCTGGCCGACGATGCCGGATGGTTGCTGAGCTTCGTTCACGACGAAGCCACCGCCACGAGCGACCTGGTGATCGTCGATGCGACCGACGTGGCTTCCGGACCGGTGGCATCGATCACCTTGCCCCAGCGGGTCCCGTACGGGTTCCACGCCACCTGGGTCCCATCCTCCAGCTGACCCAGGACCAAACCCAGTGGGCTCAAGCAGCGGTCCACGGCGGCGCATCAGGGTCGCCCCGCCACCAGCGCAGTCGTTGCTCGGCCTCGGCCGCGGCGACCGGATCGGTTCGGCCGGCGCGTAGACGCATGAGCGTCGCCGCTACGAGTCGGAGCTCGGCAATCGCTTCCGCCACGGGGTCGCCGCGAAGCGAGGCGCCGTAGCCCTCGGCGAAGCGGTCGTACACGACGGAAGCGCCGCCCCATCGCTCGGTCCAGGTCATCAGCGGACCATGGTCCCAGCTGTTCGGACCGACGCAAAGCAGATCCCAGTCGATCAGCATCGGGCCGTCACTCGTGAACAACACGTTCCCGGGGTGGACGTCGCCGTGGCACAGCTTGCGCGCTTCGGCCCCGGCGGAGAGCCAGCGCTCGCGCCAGTGCTCGTTTCGTCGCACCGCCGTCACGAGCCCAGCGCGAGCCGCGGCGTCGAGCAGATCGTCGACCTCGGAGAGCAACCGATCGAACTGCCACCACGGGAACGTCGAGCAGTGCGGCACCGGATAGTGCGGCGCTACATCGGCAGGGTCGATCGCGTGGACGCGAGCAACCATGGCACCGACCTCGGTCCAATCGATCGCGCCAACCTGGTCTTCACGGGCGATCGCCGTAGCCACCAGTGCGCCGACCACCACCGGGAAGTCGCGCACGTATCGAGGCCCGCGAACGCCCCGCTCGGCGAAAATCGATGCGAGCAGGATCGCGCCGCGGGGATCGCTGGTCGGTCTCCCGACGCGGATCACAACGTCGTCACCAGCGGCGAACAGCGCGTTCATGCCGAGCCGGATGAGTTCCGGTGAAGGCAGCCCCCATTGCTTCGCCGCGGTAGCCGCAACCTCGGTCGCCACCACGACGTCACCCGGTGGCTCGATCACGAAAGGTTGATCAGCCAACGACCACACCCGGGTTCAATCGGCCCGCCGGGTCGAACTGCTGCTTCACCCGGCCGGCGAGGCGGGCAACTGCCGGATCGGACGACGGCAACGCGACGTCCACGTCGGAGTGCACCACGCCGACACCCATCTCGACCACGAACTCGCCGCGGGGCAGCGAATCGACCGCGGCTCCGATTGTGCTGGGTGCGACGACGCGACGATGCCGCGGCAGCGGCGGCGGGGCATCACACTCGGCGAGCGCACCGACACCGGACGATACGCCGCGGCGAGCACCGCGAACGGATCTCGTCGGTCGCCCACGAACCACCGCGAGCTCAGCGCGATCGGTCGCGTGCGCACGATCACATCCCCAAGGAACCCGAGCGTGCCCTGGGAGCCAACGAGCAACCGGCACACGTCGAAGCCACTCACGTTCTTGACCGTCGGTCCGCCCGCCTTCACCACCGAGCCATCGGCTCCCACGTACCGGGTCTGCAGCAAGATGTCGCGCATCGGCCCATCACCGAGCCGGCGCACTCCGCTGCGCCCCATCGCAAGCGCGCCACCGACGGTTCCTCCGGCGGGCAGCACCGAGCGTTGACCGACCTCGCGCAACGCCGCATCGAGCTCGTCGATGGGGGTACCGGCGCCACACCCGACCGTCATCTCATCGGCCTGGATCCACTCGATGCCGGTCGGCGCGGTGACGCAACGAACGTCTCGCACCGCTCCCCCACGCGTTCCACGCCCGACGATCGTGACCGGGCCGACCGAGCCGACCTCGTCCGCGAACGCCGTCAGATCCATGCACCCTCCGGAACCTGATGCGAATCGCCACAGCTGGACGGGCTCGGGAGCACCTTCGTGGGGTTGGCCAGGCCGGTCGTGTCGAACGCGGCCCGCAACGCTGCCTGGGCAGCCAGATCGGCGGGACCGAACATGAGCGGCATCAGATCGCGCTTCTCCAGCCCGATGCCGTGCTCGCCACTCAGCACCCCGCCGGCCTCCACCGACACACGCACGATCTCGTCACCTGCCGCGTGCACGCGCTCCATCACCCCTGGTTCGCGCTTGTCGAACACGAGCAACGGATGCAAGTTGCCATCGCCGGCATGGAACACGTTCATCACCAAGATCCCGTGGCGTTCGGCGATCTCATAGACCTGACTGAGGACATCTGGCAGCCGGCGTCGGGGCACCACGGTGTCGTGCAGGTAGTAGTTGGGCTTGATCCGGGCGATGGCACCGAAGGCCGTCTTGCGGGCCTTCCAGATCAGTGCCCGCTCGACTTCGTCCTGGGCGATCCGCACGGTTCGGGTGCCGTGAGCGCGAGCGATGCCGACTATGCGCTCCACGTCGTGCTCGACACCGTGCGCAGCGCCGGCGACCTCCACCAGCAGCACGGCCGCGGCGTCGACCGGCAGACCGGCCTGGATGTACCCCTCCACCGCCCGGATGCACAGCTGGTCCATCATCTCGAGCGCAGCCGGCACCATGCCGGCGGCGATGATCGCGCTCACCGTCTCGGCCCCGGCCGCAACCGTGTCGAAGTCGAACAGCATCGTGCGCACGGCAGGGGCGTTGTGGGTGAGCCGTACGCAGATGCGGGTAGCGATGCCACACATGCCCTCGCTGCCGACGAACGCACCGCGCAGGTCGTAGCCGGGCGACTCGCC
>VFMC01000415.1 GCA_006515795.1 Acidimicrobiaceae bacterium
CATCACGTCTTGAAGGCCGTCCACAACGGTGCCCGGCTGTTCGTCGTCGACCCACGCCGATCGGCATCGGCACGATGGGCCGACGTCTGGCTCGGCAACCACGTCGGCACCGACATCGCCTTGTCGCACACCATCGCCCGCGAGATCATCCACGCCGGGTTGGCCAATGCAGCCTTCATCGAACGGGCCACGTCGGGATTCGCCGAATACTGCGCGGCCGTCGAACCGTTCACCCTCGACCGTGGCGCGGCAGTCACCGGCGTGCCCGCCGATGCCATCCGCGAGCTCGCCCATGCCTATGCCAGGGCCGACCGCGCCCAGATGTGCTGGACGCTCGGCATCACCGAGCACCACAACGGCGTCGACAACGTGCTGGCGCTGATCAACCTGGCGTTGCTGTGCGGTCACGTCGGCCGCCACGGTTCCGGGCTGAATCCGCTGCGAGGCCAGAACAACGTTCAGGGCGGCGGCGACATGGGCGCGATCCCGAATCGGCTCGCCGGGTTCCAAGACATCCTCGACCCCGACGTGCGGGCCAGGTTCGGAGCCGCGTGGGGGGTCACCATCCAGGACCACTACGGATGGCACCTCACCCAGATGTTCGAAGCGATGGAGCGCGGCGCCATGCGCGCCGTGTACGTCATCGGCGAGAACCCCGCCCAGAGCGAGGCCGACAAGACCCGCGCCGTCCACCTCCTCGAAGGCCTCGACCACCTCGTCGTGCAGGACATCTTCCTCACCAAGACCGCTGAGCTGGCCGACGTGGTGCTGCCCGGTTCGGCATCGTGGTGCGAGAGCGAAGGCACGGTCACCAACTCCGAACGCCGCGTGCAGCGATGCCGCCAAGCCCTCGATCCACCCGGCGACGCGCGCGACGACATCTGGATCATCCGCCAGATCTGCACACGGCTCGGCCACGAGTGGAGTTACGGAACCGAGCCCCGCGCGGTGGCTGAAGCGGTGTGGGAAGAAGTGCGTTCGCTCTCGCCGATGCATGCCGGCATGAGCTACCGGCGCCTCGACGAGCTCGACGGCATCCAGTGGCCGTGCCCGCATGAAGACCGGCTCGAACCCTCGTTCCTCCACGGTCGGCTATGGGCCGACGATCCCGCCGAACGCGGCCGGCTCGCGCCGTTCAGCCCCGTGGTCGACGACCCTCCCGTCGAGGCGGTATCGGCCGACTACCCGCTACGGCTCACGACGGGTCGCCGGCTCGACTCGTACAACACCGGGGTTCAGTCGGGAGGCTTCCGCAGCCCGCTGCGTTTTGGTGAGTCGATCGACGTCTCGCCGGAAGACGCCGCCACGATGGGGCTGCACGACACCGACGTGGTCCGCGTCTCGTCGCGGCGTGGCGCGCTCGAAGCACCGGTGCGGATCGACACGTCGCTACGACCCGGACTGGTGTTCATGACGTTCCACTTCCCCGACGAGGTCGACACCAACCTGCTCACCATCGATGCCACCGACCCCAAGTCGGGCACGGCCGAGTTCAAGGCCACAGCCGTGCGCATCGACAAGCTCGCGCCGGCAGAGATCGGCGCGGCGGCCGCGCACTGACCGCCGACCGACATCATGGACCTCAAGCTCAGCTCACACACCGCAACCGACGCCGAGGTATCGGCAATCGACTCCGTCCTCGGCCAACCCGACAGCGCCTGGCATGGAGCACAGCGAGATGCCTCCGATCATCACGTAGCCCGTGGCGGGCACGCGCTTCGTGATCGGCGCCACCGTCTGCTGCCCGTTCTCCACGCCCTGAACGACCGCGTCGGCTGGATCAGCCGCGGCGCGATCAACGAGATCGCCCGACGAATCGATGTCGCGCCGGCAGAGGTGTACGGCGTCGCCACGTTCTACGGGCTGTTCAGCACCACCGAACGGGCCGAACGGCAACTGCACGTGTGCATCGACCTCGCCTGCCAGATGGCCGGCGCCCGCAGCGGCGACTCCCTGCCGGACGGAGCTCACGAGTCTCCTTGCCTCGGCCTGTGCGAGCGGGCACCGGCAGGATCGAAGCCGGCGAGCACCCGCGCCAGCGCGTGGTCGCCCCGGCAACACCGGCGGCGGTGCGAGCCGCGCTCGCCGGCGACACCGGCGACGAAGCAGCGGTTGCGGCTGGAACCCCGCAATGCTCACCCACGCCGTCGCCAGCGCTCGTGCTGTTGTCCCGAATCGGTGTCGTCGATCCGGAGAGCCTCCATTCGTACCGTGCCGCCGGCGGTTACCAGGCGTTGCGGCGAGCGTTCGACATCGGTCCCGTCGCCGTCATCCGCGAGATCACCGACTCGGGCATCGTCGGCCGCGGCGGCGCCGCGTTCCCGGCCGGCCGCAAGTGGGATGCCGTCGCCCGCCAACCGGCGCGCCCGCACTACCTCGTGTGCAACGCCGACGAGAGCGAGCCGGGCACGTTCAAGGATCGCGTCCTCATGGAGGGAGACCCGTTCGCCTTGATCGAGTCGATCACCATCGCCGCCTTCGCCACCGGCTGCGAGCAGGGCTACATCTACTTGCGCGGCGAGTACCCGCGTGCCCGACGGATGCTCGAGAACGCGATCACCCAGGCCACAGCCCACGGCCTGCTCGGCGACGACGTGATGGGCACCGGGGTCTCGTTCCACCTCGTTCCCGGTTGACGTCGGCCTGTTCGGCAAGCCCACGCTCGTGAACAACGTGGAGACGATGATGAACGTGCTGCCGATCGTGCTACGCGGTGGGCCGGCCTTCGCCACCCGCGGCACGAGCGCCTCAACCGGCACCAAGCTGTTCTGCCTCTCGGGCTCGGTGTCGCGCCCCGGCGTGTACGAGGTTGATTTCGGGGCCACGCTACGCGACCTGATCGACCTCGCGGGAGGTGTCGTGGCCGGCAGAAGCATGCGCGCCGTTCTGTTGGGAGGAGCGGCCGGAACCTTCGCCACGGTCGACGACCTCGACGTCCCGCTCACCTTCGAGGCCACCCGAGCCGCCGGTCTGTCACTCGGCTCCGGTGTCGTGATGGTGCTCGACGACACCACCGACCTCGTCGCCTACGTGCGCCGCATCGCCGCCTTCTTCCGCGACGAGTCATGCGGGCAGTGCGTTCCGTGCCGCGTCGGCACGGTGCGACAGGAGGAGATGCTCGACCGGATGGTCGCCGGCGCAGATCCACGAGGTGAACGGGAGCTGATGCTCGACATCGGCCGGGTGATGCGCGATGCCTCGATCTGCGGTCTCGGCCAGACCGCCCACAACGCCATCGAATCGGCCGTTCTGAAGCTGGGAGTGCTGTCGTGACCGATGTGCCCGTTCCCGACCCCACCCGCCTCGTCGAGCTCACCATCGATGGCAAGGTGGTGCAGGTGCCCGAGGGCACCACCCTGTTGCAGGCTTGCCGCGGCGCCGGGTGCCCGGAGATCCCCACGCTGTGCTACGGCGACACGCTCACCCCCAAGAACGCCTGCCGGGTGTGCATGGTGGAGGTGGAGGGATCGCGCACGCTCGTGCCGTCGTGCTCGCGCAAGGTCGACCCGGGCATGGTGGTGCACACGTCCAACGAACGCGTCGAGCACAGCCGCAAGATGGTGCTCGAGTTCCTCGGGTCGAGCACCGACCTCTCGACAGCCCCGAACGTCGAAGGGTGGAACGACCGGTACGCGGTCGACCTCGACCGGTACGGTGCCGACCGGCGAACCCAGGCGCAGCCCGTCAAGCGCGACAACGACCTGTACGTGCGCGACTACGAGAAGTGCATCCTCTGCTACAAGTGCGTCGACGCGTGCGGTGAGCAGTGGCAGAACACGTTCGCGATCGCGGTCGCAGGTCGCGGGTTCTCCTCGCACATCGCCGCCGAGTTACTGCGGAAACTGCATCGCTGTGTGCCCGACCGGCGCATTGATGTTCACCACCGAACACGACATGCGCGCCGAGGGAACCTGGCACGAGGCCACCCAGACCGTCACCGACACCATCTGCCCGTACTGCGGCGTCGGGTGCCAGCTCAGCCTGCACGTGCAGGACAACGAGATCGTCAAGGTGACGAGTCCGAGCGACCACTCGGTCACCCACGGCAACCTGTGCATCAAGGGCCGCTTCGGCTTCCAGCACGTGCAGAACCACTGACCACCCGTCGGCGATCACTCCACGGTGCCGTACGCACCCTGATCACCAGCTGCCGCAGCGGCGATCACCACTGCCGTCGCCTCGCGAAGATCATCCGCGAACGCGTCGATCAACCCGTCGTGCACCGCGTTGACCGTGCAGTGCAGCGATGGAGGAGGACCCTGCCGGTCGACGTACCAAGCTCCGGCATGCCGTCGATCACCGCGGCCAGCTGCTCGCACGCCCGACGGGCGGCGGCGGTGAGCCGCAGGTAGCCGTCGTCGCCGAGGTAGTGCAACACCGCCCAGGCGGCGGCCATCGGACCACCGCTCCTGGTGCCGAGCACACCCGACGACCCGTAGAACCCGCCGAGCCAGTTGTCGGTGAGGTAGGTCTGATAGCTGCGCAACGCCTTCGAGCGGTACATGATCACCGACGCGCCTTTGGCCGTGTACCCGTACTTGTGCAGGTCGACCGACATGCTGGTGACCCCCGGAACCTCGAAGTTCCAGGGAGGGACGTCTTGGCCGAGGCGGCGCAGGTAGGTGAGGGTCACACCGCCCATGCACGCATCGACGTGGCAGCTGATGTCGCGCTCGATCGCCAACGCGGCGATCGCCGGGATCGGATCGATCACGCCCTGCGGGTACTGCGGCGCCGAACCGACCACGAGCACGGTGTCGTCGTCGATGGCTGCGGCCATCGCGTCGGGATCGGCGCGCCAGTCGGCCCCGACGGGGATCCGCCGACTCTCGAGACCGAAGTAGTAGCAGCCCTTCTCGAACGCGGCGTGAGCGCTCGCGGGCAGCACCACGTTCGGTTTGGTGATGCCGCGTTCCTTGCGTCCACGCTCGCGCGCCGCCTTCACCGCCATCAGCAGGCTCTCCGTTCCGCCCGTGGTCATGAACCCCGCCCCGTCGGCTCCCGCGCCAAGCCACCCACCGACGATGTCGACCACGTCGGCCTGGATGCGGCGCAGGCTCGGAAAGGCATCGGTGTTGAGTGCGTTCTCCGTGCTGAAGCGGCGGTACGCCTCCTCGGCGACGCCGGTTACATCGTCGCCGGCGTGATACGCGAGCGAGAAGGCGCGGCCTTCGCGCCAACGGACGTCGGCCGTCTTCAGCGCATCGAGATGCGCGACGATCTCGTCACGGGCGAGTCCGCGCTGGGGCAGGGTCATTTGGCCGACCGTACCTGGTCGCCAAGCCTCGATCCTCAGCCCTGGCACCTTGGAGCGGAGCACCACACGGGAACCTCAGACCCACACCCCCTTGACAGGGGGGGGTTCGGAGACGTCGGCATTCGTCCCAAGCAACTGCAAGTTCCCGGGCTACGCCGTCAAGACTCTCTATTACTCGATGAGTGGGAGCGTCGATGCTAACTGGCAGAGCGCGTTCATGGATGCCAGGAACTGGTGGAATGCCGCCAACAACGACGTTCGTTTCGTACCGTTCGGTCCGAACAATCCACCTAATTTCTCTGTGCAACAGCAAATAGCTGGGAGTACCAACTGGAACAATGATACATGTCCAGGAGGGGCGCCTGGGCCGGGCTCGTTCATGATGATATCAACGGACGCGAATGGCAATGGAACCACTACCCAGGCTCGTGCAACAATCGTGCACGAACTCGGCCATGCTGGTGGCCTGAATCACGTCACCCAACCCATGTACTGTGGTGACACCGTCGGCCCCGGCTTTCAGCAGCCGAAGGCCGTGATGAAGACCGGTGCCAATGCATCCGAAGGACAGATGTGGGCCTTCATCAACTGCGGTGGTGTCCTTCCCCCATACGTTGATGACAACAATGGAATCAACTACGTCTTTCCTGGAGGGAAGTAAAATGAGAGTCTCTCGCCGCGTCTCCGGGAGCGCCTACCTCGTAGGCATAGCGTTCCTGGGAGTCAGCTGTGGGACGTCGGATGAATCTGGAGGCCAGCTCTCGACCGAGTCTGTCGAACGTGGCGCGACCGCTACGAGTGCATTGCCTCCGGTCTCGAACGAGAAGCCTCCGGTATCAAACGTAGAAGCAGCTCCTACCGGGCTCGAGATAGGGACCGTCGAAGGTCTTACTCGGAATAGTGATTTAGTCGTTCTTGCTACAATCGGGGGGATCATCGCCGACCTAACCGGCGAGACGACCGAGCCACGAACGCTCATAAACCTTCAGATTTCCGACGTGTACCGAGGATCGACTGATAAGTCGACCATCGTGGTTAGCATTGCGACCTCTGAGACCTTGCCTAGTTTCAAGGATCAGGCGATCGTTTTCTTGCGCCGAGCACCGAACGAGTCCGTGTACGTTGCCGACAATGAGAAGTATGGTCAAGTCCATTTTTTAACGCCTGGACCGAACTCAATCCTTGAGATGGTAGGCGAGGATTTGGTCACGAGAAGCGGGGGCTTCATCGGGCTTTGGGAGAACACGCCGACTGCGATAGCAGTTATCGATGAAGCAACGGGCTCCACCATCGTTCAGTCTGTACAAGCGACTGACAGGTTTCGCCGCGTTGACGTGATGAAGGTCATTGCCTCGGTCGGTGATGCCCCTGTACCCGTCGAGCCCGACATCTCCTTTCCGGAGGCGGATATGGACTGGTTAGCAAGACTAGACGCAGCGTGCGCGGCGGCCAAGCCTGCGAGCGCTGAGCTGACCAGTCTTCTTGAGAAGGTAGTTTCGAGCGGCGAGTTTAGCGAAATCGAAGGCGGTCAAGCGCTTGCCCTGTTCGATTCCACTCGCACGAAGGAGAAAACGCTAAGGTCGGACTCTACTGTCTCCGTCGAGCTCGGTGGCCGCCTCGTGCGGGCTACGGAGATCTTGGATCGTGCCCGGGCGCTTCTCGTCTCAGCGACAAGTGCTGAGTCTGTCGACGAGACTGTCACCCTGGTCGCCTCGTTCGCTGGTGCAATTGCTGAGTATCAGCTCGTTTGGGTGGGCATTCCAGTGGTCAGCTGTAAGGAGTTCGTGTAGCCCCAGCGTTGGCCGGGTGCCGGCCGCCACCATCGACGAGTACGCGGCGGCGCGTGCTGCGCTGTCCGGGCGAGCTTCGGGGACACC
>VFMC01000026.1 GCA_006515795.1 Acidimicrobiaceae bacterium
ACCGTTGCCGCGGACCTCGGGTTGGCGGTGATCAAGCTGTTCCCCGGAGAAGGCGGAGCACGGGTCAACCCGATGGACCCCGGCAGCACCTCGAACGACGACAGCGTCATCGCCCGCCAAACCCTCGCCGCGCAACTCGTCGCCGGCGTACTCGGCCGCGAGCTGACCCCGCTCGAAGACGCCGTGCTCTCGTGGGGGATCGAGACTCGATGCCGCGCCAACCAGGCGTTCACTCTCGCCGACCTGCACCGCGAAATCCTCGACCCACCCGACGAACTCGTCCGTCTCTCACGCCACACACCGCTCGAACTCGCTCGGGCCACGTCGCCGGTCACGTTCGCGCTCGACAAGCTGTGCTCGCGCACACTGCGCGGCATGTTCGACGGCCCGACCACCGTGCACGTCGACTGGGACAACGGACCAGGCGTCGTGCTCGACCTGTCCGCCGTGTACGCCAACAGCGAAGCCCTGCCATTGGTGATGGTCGCCGCCACCCACTGGCTCAACGGCGCACTGCGTGGTCGCCCCGAACGACGATCCGTGCAGGTGATCGACGAAGCCTGGGCCGCGGTGCGCCACGGAGCCGCATACCTCCAAAGCTCACTCAAGCTGTCACGCACCTACGGCGTCGCCACCGTGCTCGTCTGCCATCNNNTCCGACCTCACCGCACAAGCCGACGACGGCACCGCGTCGTCGAAGATCGCCGCCGGGCTCCTGTCCGACATCCAGACCCGCGTGCTGCTGCGCCAACCGCCTGAGCAGATCGCCGCAGCGGTCGAGATGTTCGACCTCTCCGAACGCGAACGCGATTGGCTGAGCCAGCTCGTGCAAGGCCGAGCGATCTGGAAGATCGGTGCCCGCACCGCCGTCGTTCAGACCGTGCTGACCGGCAACGAGCGCACCTTGTTCGATACCGATTCCGCGATGTCCAGTTCCGGTCTCGGCGCGGGCTTGGGGGAGCGTGTCGGGTGAGTAGCCCGCCGGCGACGACTCGCTGGCCGATCGACGACATTCTGGCGCGCACCGACCTCGCTGCACTGTTGGACGAGTTCGCCCAACCCGACCAACGTGCCCGTCGGTGGCACTGCCCGCTCGACGATCACGACGACAACCACGCCTCGGTCACAATGCACCGCGACCAGCGTGGCCACGAGCGTTGGCGATGCTGGTCCGGCGACCAAGGCCACCGCGGAGACGCCGTCGACCTCGTCCAAGCCGTCCGTGGCAACACCCGCGCCGAAGCGATCGAGGAGCTCGCAACACGAGCAGGATTGCAGCCCGGTCGCGAGCTCCCACCAATCGCACCACGCAAGCCGACGGCCCCGCCAGCCGTGGCGCTCGATGAGCGCGTCGTCGCCTACGCCAACATCTGCGCACGATTGCTCTGGTCACCGCTCGGGGAGCCGGTGCGCGAGTGGCTCCACAATCGAGGCCTTGGCGATGAGGTACTCCGCGCTAACCACGTCGGCGCCGACCCCGGCCGCGACCGACTGCGCCGATCACGCGGCATCCCATACGGGGCTGGCCCTGGAGCCACGTTCCCAGCCCTCGACGCCAACAGCCAGATCCGCTACGTCCAAACACGAGCGCTCGAGCCGAGGCCGGGGTACGGCAAGTACGACAACCCCTCGGCGGCGCTCGCACCGAACCCGCGGCTCACGTGGGCCGTTCCGCCGAGCATCACCCAGCCAGGCCAGCTGCTGGTCTGCGAAGGCATCCCCGACGCCCTTATCGCCGCCCAAGCCGGCTACCGATCCGTGGGCCTCCTCGGCACCAACGCACTCGACCCGACCGTCGCCGCCCGCATCGCCAACCTCGCCCTTCGAGACCACCTCGACGTCACCATCATCACCGACAACGACGACAACGGGACCGGCAAACACCTCGGCCAGCAACTTGCCGAGCGACTTAGCGATGGTGGTCTGGTCGCGACGATTCTGGAGCCGCCCAAAGGACACGACCTCACAAGTTGGGCGAATGAGTCTGGAACGTGGGCTGCCCATCTCGATCGGCGCGGCCTGGATGCGCGACTGCGCGGAGATCCGCCGACGAACACCGGTGGAGCCGCACTCCAAGCAGTCGGCTGGGCGCAGTAGATGTCGTGGGCAAGCTGCGCCGACCCGTCGTCAGCCGTAGCCGCACGAACGTAGGAGGGATCAACTGGTCAAAACTGGTCGATGCCAGGTAGCTCAGTCGCGTAGATCCGGCCCGTCTGGCGTTTGGCCCATCGCATCAGCCCGAGGGCGCTGGGATGATCTGTGGCGTGGATCATGTAGTAGTGGATGCGCCCATCCTCCGGGTCCCGGATTGGCTGCGGGAGCACGTATGTGTAACCGAGAGCGTAGAGGCGGTCGACATAGCGCTGGAGCAGGGCAACGCTGGGCTGTCGAGATTCCCACAGGTCCCACCAGGCATCGCGACCGCCCATCACGTGGTCCAGTGTCGCCGGACTCATCGAGTCGGGGTAGCGCGTTCGATTGCCGGTCCAGAGCCGATAGATCGCTTGATGCGTGTTGAACAGAATCCAGAGTTCAACCTTGCATTCAGCCGGGCGTCGTCGGGCATCAGGTTTGGGCACGAGAGTTTTGTAAGCGGCGAGCCGCTCGACCGTGGTCCAGGCCAGTTCCGTGCTGTTCGGGTCGAGGAACGCGAAGCATGGCTTGGTTCGGTCAATCACGCCACCATCGAGTAGCTCTGGAATAGCGATGTTGCAATCGCTTGCAGGATGCAGGTGGCACCGCTTCCGAAGGCGGGGGGCAAGCTGTTCGAGGCGGTCACGTAACCGCGCATTCGAGGTGGGGTCTTGTTCAATGAGATGAAGGGCTCGGAACGCGTCGGACTCAGCGGCAACTACGGCCGAACCGTCGCGAAGCGCGCCGCGGTACTCGCCTTCACCCTGGCCGGCGAACCCATCGATGTAAGTGCCCCCGCCGGCGATACGGACGTACCCGCCTCGTAGATAGAGGCGCAGGATCTCAAGCTTGTCGATCGTCCAGCCATGGAACTCGCGCAGCTGCGTCGCAAGGTCCTTCGCTACTGGTTGGTGTGCAGCGGCCTCGATTTCGATGGTGAGGGCAGCCAGATCAACTTCGTTCAAAAACGACAGTTGCTCATGGCCGCTCATGAGGCATGGCGAACGGGCATATCGCTGTGTATCTGACCATCAAGAAGTCGTCCGCCTGCTTTCGGGGTGCGGCCGCCCCACTGCTTGAAGAAGAATGGAACGTCTGCGGACGTGCACTGGTCGCGCAGCGACCGAACCCAGTTGAGTTCGACCGGTCGGTAGCTCGGACCGGACTCCCCACCCGCAATGACCCAGTCGATACCGTCGAGCGAGAGCGACGGTAAGGCACCGAGGAGGGGTTCACACGACAGGAATCGGACGGAGGCTTGTTCGACAGAGGCGAGGTCCCTGGCTCGGAATGTGTAGCGATCAGTCTCGATGCTCACGCCGATCCATAGGTTCGCTGGCCATTCGAGACTGTCCGCGATTCGTGCGAGCCGGCTCGACCGCTTGGTAAGGAGTTGATAGGTGTGCCGAGGCGTGTCGTCGATCACGGCAAAGACGTCTCGAATGAAGGCGATTGGGACCCGACGATGAAACAGGTCGCTCATCGAATTCACAAACACAAGTCGCGGTGAGCGCCACCCCCGCGGTTGATCGAGTGCGTCTGGGTGGCACGTCAAGCCAAAGCCTGGTCCACTCGTGCGGGGGTCGCCGTCGTTGCAGTATTTGCTGACCCCCATCGCCTTGAGTCGCCGTGACAGCGCGAGTGCGTAGCAGTTGTCGCACCCGGGGCTGACGCGATCACAACCGGTCGTCGGGTTCCACGTCGCCTCTGTCCACTCGATTCGGGATCGATCACTCATGCCTTCTACCTCGGTCAGTTCGTCGAATTCCCGTGCGCCCTGACCCGCACGTTACGTGGCCGGTGTGACATCCCTGCATGAGCGGAGTCTTGTCGACCGAGACATCCCACCCGGGCCAATCGCTGGAACCGCTCAAATTCTGTGGCATGCGACCCGGATCGAGGCGGGCAGCGGGTCGCTCCCGCTACTTGGCGAGATTGGGCTCGGCTACTGCGTTCGTGGCGCTGTCAGCAATCTCGGGGTGGGGAGTCGTTGCATGAAGTCATGCAGCGAGTGCTTGGTGGATGTGGTTGGCGACGCTGTGTCGGGCGCGGGGGATGTTGATTCGGGTGCCGGCCTTCACCGGTGGTTCGGGGAGGTCGAGGGCGGGGATCAGGACGCCGTTGATGTAGTGGGTCCACTGGGTGGGGCTGATCTCGCCTCGATTGATGCCGTCGTTGATGGCCGTTCGGAAGTCGACGAACGCCAGCCGGTTGACGATCGTGTCCTCCTGTTCGCCGTGGAGGTTGGTGCCGATCATCCAGTCGAAGTGGTGAGCGTCCGTGGGCGTGAAGTGGTCGGCATGCCGTTGGCGGGTGGCGTGGCGGCGTTGGTGTCGGCGGCCGGCGCGTCGGGTAAGCACCTCGCACAGACGGCCGCGCCCTTCGAGACTGACCGCGAGGCCCGGCTCGCACAACAGGGCTGCGAGGTCCGCCAGCAAATCATCGCAGGACTCGGCGGGCATACCTCGATGTGCGGCGCGCAGACGGCTGGACAGCGCAATCAGCAGAACGATGTGGGGTTCCACGTGCGGCCGTCGGCCGACGGGCATGTCGAGCAGGGCGAGGACGATTCTGTCCGCCCGGTCTTGGCGGGTGAAGTCGCGGAGCGCGCCGATGAGCGCCCCGATGTCGTTGACTCCGTCGAACGCCCGGTGGTCGGCGGGCCAGTTCCGTGGGAGCGGTTGGCCGGCGAGGGCCTGCTCGAGTGTTCGGAGTTGCGTACCGAGATACATGGTTGCCTCCTAGGCGTTGGGCTGACGGAGGCGATAGTGCGATTTGGGGTTCCCGGCGATGTTCCCTGTCAGGTTCCCGATTCGGTTCCCGATCAGGGGTTTCTGTTCCCGATGGGTGCGCTGTGATGCCTCGGGAGCGTGTCGAGCCGCCCGGTGCCGGGCTCGAGGTGGTGGTTGTTGCCGCCGGCGCGGCAGCGGTCGTGGCTGGCATGGTCACGGCGGGAGGTGCATGGCTGTCGGCGTGGTTCTCCGGCGGTCGCGTCGGAGGTGGACTCGCCGATTGGTTGCGCGTCACGGTCCGTCTGGCACGAGGCGAATCGCCTTCAGCTGCGTGGGGTGGGCTGGCAACCGGTCTTCCATCGACCGGCGCCTACTGGGCGTGCACTTCTGCGGTGGGTCTCGTGGCAGTGGCCGTCGTGACGGCCGCGGCGATGATGTGGCGACGAACGACGACGCCCTCGCGTGCACGGTTCGGTCAGCCGTTGGACGCACGGATCGCGGGTCGCGGCGACGTGACTCCGCTGCGGGTTGATGGCCTGGTGCCGCCGAGTGGTCGGATGCTGCTGGGTCGTCACGCCGGGTCGGGGCGAGTCCTCGCGACCGAGGATCGCGAGCGGAGCGCGTTGTCCGGCAGAGCAGCCGTCCGGCAGGGTTCGAGAGGGTCGGTGGCCTTGATCGGACCGACGGGGTCGGGCAAGACGGCGTTGGCGGCGTCGGCTGTGGCGACGTGGGATGGCCCGGCGGTAGTGGTATCGGTGAAGCGCGACCTGTACGACGTCACGGTCGCGGCTCGCGCCGACAAGGGCGAGTTGGCGGTGTTCGATCCGGCAGCTTCGACGGGTTTGCCGTCGGCGCGTTGGTCACCGTTGCAGCGGGTGGGTACAGCGGGCGAGGCGCTGCGCACCGGGCGTGCGCTGGCGCAAGCAATCCCGCGCAACGGGGTTACCGGGGCGGACTACTGGGCCAAGCATGGCGAGAGCCTGCTGGGTTCGTTCATGTGCGTCGCCGGCTTGTCGCAGCTCGTCGCGCTGGAGGGCGCGGAAGGCGCCGAGCCGGTGAACATGCAGCAGATCGCGACGTGGGTGTCGACCGTGGCGATGGCGACGGACCCGGTGATCAACGCTCTGCTTCGACGGGGTCTGGAGGATGACCAGCCGCCCCGCGTGCAGTTGATGGCCCGCCATGCGGCGTCGGCGTTCATCGGTCTGTCCCGTGAGGATGATCGGATTCGTTCGTCGATCTATGCAACTGCTCGGCTGGCGGTCGAACCGTGGCTGGAGCCGTCGGTGGCGCATTCGGCGACCACCGATCCTCGCCAGTTCTACGACGTCGGCGGCGAGTGGCAGCAGTCCCCGAGGTTCATCAACTTGGAGTGGTTGATGGGCGGCGGCGATGGGCGGTCGAACACGCTGTACCTGGCGGCACCGCAAACCGAGTTCGAACGGCTCTCACCGGTGCTGGGCGGCCTACTCGCCGAGTTGAAGGACTCGATCCACACGTGGGACATCGCCGGCCGCAAGCTGAGCAAGCCAGTGCTCTTCCTCATCGACGAGACCGGGCAGCTGGAGCTCGGTTGGCTGCCTGGCGAGGTGTCGACGATCGCCGCGCTCGGCGCGTTCTACGTGACCTGCTGGCAGAGCCTGAGCCAGATCCAGCACCGTTACGCATCGCTGGCCGACACCGTGCTCGGCGGTCACCGATCCAAAGTGTTCTTCGCCGGGATCGACGACGCCGCGACGCTGCGCTACTTGCACACCGTCACCGGCAGCGAACACGTCGCTCGCCGATCCTGGTCGGCCGACGTGTGGTCGGGCGGCGGGCGGGGTCGCCGTTCGATCTCGGAATCCCAACAACGCGAGGAGCTCGTCCCCAACCATCTTGTGCGGACGATGGTTCCTGGTGAGGCGGTGTTGCTGCATGGCACACTCCCCCCGATTCACCTGCGCGCCGTGAGGTGGTGGACGGAACGGCGACTGCGTGACCTGTTCCCGAGTACCCGACCTGATGTAGTCACGTGTCCGCTGACTGCCAACGCCGCCGAAGTGTCAGGGCCGGTGTTGGACGCCTCGACACTCGAGTTCTCCCGGAGCCGTTTGCCCCGACCTGAGACCGGGCCGGTCTCGCCGGACGCGACTGGCCGTGCCCGTACACGTCGCATGAACGCCAACGGCCAGCTGACGATGGACCTCGAAGCCGTCGCCTCCGCCGACACCCCCGACACCGTCGAGCCGACGGTGGCCGTCGATGACAGCGCCTCGGGCGTCGGCTTGCGAGCCGTCAACAGGGTCGCCGGGCGGTGCGAGCGTTGCACCGAGCCGATCGCGCCGAACGCCGGCTCCGTCCGCGTTCTGAACAACCGAGAAGTGATGGTGTGCTGGCCGAAATGCGCCAAGGAACCCGCACCGGGAAGGTGAACTTCCTCCCAGTCGTGTCATCGCGAGTCCGAGGGCCCTGTCGCCGCCCTGTGCCGCGATGACCCACCTCGGCAAGCGCATTCGACGAGGTGGATGACCAATGACTGTCAGAATCGACTTCGTGACAACGCCTGCGACCGAGGAGCAACAGCAACTCGCTGCTCGTCTGTTCGCTCAGTGGCAGGCCGGAAAACCAAAGAGTCAAATCGAGCGGGAAGAATGGGGCGACGGGAAGTCGCACGGCCGAAGGTTCGATCGACTCATCTCCCAGACGCTCGGGTATCCCACGGTCAAGAAGTCGAAGCTCGCGGACCAGGTGAAGGATCTTGAGCTGCAGGTTAAAGCTCTCGGCGCGGTTCCAGTGGGTGCCCAACCTGAGCCATGGGAGGTCAATCTGAGTCACGCGCGCCGATCCTGCCTCGCTGCCCTGAGAGTGTGGAACGATCCGACCTCGAGCTTCCGCACGGAGGCCTTCGCTCTGCTGCTTGTGACCGCGTGGAACGCGCTCCTGATTGCGCTGATCCAGCGTAGGAACCAGGAGTGGCGGAAAGTCGATAATCTCGGGCAGCCCACGAAACATCACGGCGACGACGTGTCGTTGGATACTCAGGACCTTTCGCGGCTTGCATTGAGTGGCCCCAACCTGTTGGGCACGCGGGAGAACCTCGCGGTGTGGATCGAGCTGCGAAACAAGGTCGCCCATCGGCATCTACCCGCTCTTGATGCCGTGCTGATCCCGCACGCCCAGGCCGCTCTACTCAACTTCGAGCGTACGATCGTCGAGGAGTTCGGTCTCCCATACGCGCTCGGCAGCCAGCTGTCCGTGCCGTTGCAGCTGTCTGGATTTCGCGATCCCGGCGTGCTGGCATCGCGAAAGAGGCTGCAGGCTTCGCTTCCGCTCGATGTGCAGGCGCTCCTCGCCGAGCCAGAGACTGCAAACCCAGCGCTACTCGGCGACGAGACCTACACGATGAGAGTTGCGTTTATCCCGATCGTTCCCACCTCGGGGCGAAACCCCGATGTCATTGCGTACTTTGCGAGACCGGGCGAGGTGCCCGACGCGATCAGCGATTACATCGAACACTTTCTGGTGCTGCCCAAAGGCATCGGAACCCGCCCGAACCTCCGCCCAACCGATGTCGTCATCGAAGTGCAGAGGCGGACCGGCTTCAGGTTCGACACCAACCTGCACGCCGAGGCAGCTCGGCGGCTCGGGGCGAGACCCAAGCGCGGACAGCCAGACGACACCGTCGACATCCGGCTGGCAGAGTACATCTCGGCCTTGAAGGCCTATCTGTACACCCAAGCCTGGATTGATCTTCTGTACGAGAAGTGCGTGACCCCCGAGGGCTTCTTCGAGGCAACCGGCAAGCCGGCACGGGCGAGTTCTCCAGTGATCGACAACAACCAGCTGTCTCCCGCCGAGTGATGTCACGTGCGGTTCGGCCGCTCCTGTTCTGACCGGAGTCCGAGGACGACCGCCACGAGCATGTAGCGACACGCCGGCGCTTGCACCATCGAGGCACCTGCCGGCTCACTTTGGCCTGCGGCGATGAGCAGATGGCCGACACCGGTCGATCAGCAGCGAAGTGTGCCAACGAGCCCGGATCGGGAAGGTGATCGGGAACATTGCCGGGAACCCGATTTGAGACCGTGCGCGCATGGTTCGTGTCGCCACCCGTCTCGAATTCCCGAACGACGATCCAGGCCCAATGCTCACCCATCTCGACCGGTGGGCTACGGCCACACTGACCAGCCCGGAGGCGTGGGCGGCGGTGCTGGAACGCTGCGGGCAATGGCAGGACTACTCGGCTCGCAACCAGGTGCTGCTCGCCTCCTACGGGATCGCAACCCCGGTCGCCGGAGTCGCCACCTGGGATCTCGTTCCATCGCGTGAGCACGGCCGCCCGTGCGCTGTCCGAGCCGGCGAGCACGGACTCCCGGTCCGTGCCCCGGTCGAAGTCCCGGTCGCCACGACGTCGCCGCGCAGCCGTGACGGCCAACACACGGTCCGTGCCGTCGGGCAACACAAGTGGGAAGTGGTGTTCGCCGAGGAACAACTCGCCCGCCGCCCACCACCAGGCGAACTGGCATGGCCAACCCTCCCGGCCGGGCTCAGCGGCGCCGGAGGACACGCCGAGTACACGGAACTGGTCCGCCAATCGATCGGTCGACTCACCGGTCGAACTCCGCGAACGGTGAAGAACGCATGGGACCAGTTGGTCGACGCTGCCGGTCGGGTGCCGCTCGGTGGCCGCCGACCGGAACTTCGCCCGGCGTTGTGTCGCCAGGCTGCGTGGCTGGCCGCCGACCGCGTCGGTCACGCCGACGGACCGCTCCCGACATTCGACCCGATCCACGTTCGCGGACGAATCCGCTGGGAGCTGCTCGCTGACACCCGCCGCGCCGCCCAGCAACTCGTTCAGGCGTTCTCTCAGATCGTGGAGGTTGATCTATCGGCGTCCCCTTTGCCGCGCATGGCGATCGCCAATGACCGCACCGTGGCGCCGAGCCGCCGC
>VFMC01000027.1 GCA_006515795.1 Acidimicrobiaceae bacterium
GACCCGCGACAGGAACTCTCGCGTCTCCGGCTCGGCGGGGTCGGTGAACATCTGCGCCGGCGGCCCCTGCTCGAGGATCCGTCCGTCCTGCAGGAAGCACACGGTGTCGGCGATCTCCTTGGCGAAGCCCATCTCGTGAGTGGCCAGCAGCATGGTCATGCCGGCGGCGCGCATCTCGCGCACCACTTCCAACACCTCGCCCACGAGCACCGGATCGAGAGCGGCGGTGATCTCGTCGAGCAACATCAGTTCGGGTTGCATCGCCAGTGCCCGCACGATCGCGACGCGTTGTTGCTGCCCACCGGACAGCTGGTCTGGGTAGGCCTCGGCCTTGTCGGCCAGACCGAAGCGTTGCAGCAGCGTTCGTGCCGCCACGTCGGCGTCACGGCGTGCCACCCTGCGCACCATGACGGGAGCAAGCGTGATGTTGCGCAGCACCGACATGTGCGGGAACAGGTTGTAGCTCTGGAACACCATCCCGATGCGGGCCCGGATCGGGTCTGGATCGAGACCAGGCTCGCTCACGTCGCGGCCATCGAGGTACACCGCGCCGTCGTCGATCGGCTCGAGCAGGTTGATGCACCGCAACAGGGTGCTCTTGCCGGAGCCGGACGCGCCGATCAGGCACACCACCTCGTGCTCGGCGACCGACAGCGACACGTCGTCGAGCACCGTCTTGGAGCCGAACGCCTTGCGCACGCGCTCGATGCTCAGCTTCGGTGGACGCGGATCGTCAGCCAAGTCGTCGGTCATGCGGTGACCGTGCCCCCGGTGCGGCGGCGGGTGCGGTTGACGTACCAGTCGACAAGCCGCGTGAGCGGAATGGTGAGCATGAGGAAGATCACCGCGGCGGCCACGATCGGCGTGTAGTTGGCGGTGAGGTCCTTGATGCTCTGGGCGCGGCGGAACACCTCGATCGGACCGAGGATGCTGATGAGGGCAACGTCTTTCTGGAGCGACAGGAAGTCGTTCATCAGCGGAGGGATCACCCGCCGGCCCGCTTGCGGCAGCACCACATGCCGCATGGTGCGGGTCTGGGAGAGCCCGAGCGATCGTGCCGCGGCGCGCTGGCTCTCGTGGATGCTCTCGATCCCGGAGCGGAACACCTCGGCCACATAGGCGGAGTAGGCCAGGATCAACGCCACCGAGCCCCAGATGTACGGCGAGTTCCATCGTCCGTGCACGACCCACAGGTCGAACTCGCCTGCCAGCCCGAGGCCGGGGATTCCGAAGCCGACGAGGTAGATGGTGAGGATGATCGGCACGCCGCGGAACACGTCGGTGTACACCGCGCCGAAGACCCGTAGCGGGAAGAGCACTGGGTTGCGCGTGTTCCGGCACATCGCGATCACGAGTCCCCACACGACGATGCATGGCGCGCACCACAAGAACAGCTTCACGTCGACCCACAGGTAGCCGAGCAGCTCGGGGAAGGATTCGCGGAAGAGCTCGCCGTCGAAGAAGCTCGTGCGCACACGATCCCATCCTGGCGACCGGGGAATGGCGACGACCAGGACGGCGGCGATCAGCACTGTGCTCAGCGCGGCCACGAGGATCGCCTTGCGGCGCCGTTTGCGGATGTATGCCTCGCGACGGGTGGGGCCGACGCGAAAGGGCGCCGACACTCGGTCGGCGCCCTTCGCATCGTCGGTCATGGCCGTCGAGTGTATGAGATCACCCGGCGGCGAGCGTGGGGGCCTCTGTGTACGCGCTCATCCACTCCGCTTCGATCGCGGCCAGCTCGCCGCTGGCGGTGAGGGCGGCAAGTGCCAGGTTCGCGCACTCGACGAGCGGGTTGTCCTTGGCGAACAGGAGCCCCCACGAGTCGCCCGCTCCGCCGGCGCCGATGGGGAACTGGCCGAACACCTTGGTGCCCTCGATCTCGACCGCGCTGATGTAGAGCCCGGTGGGCAGATCGGTGATGATCGCGTCGATCTGCTTGTTGTCGAGCGCGGTCTTGGCATCGGCGTTCGAGTTGAACGCGAACGGCTCGGCATCGGGCTGGATCACCTCGGTGATGAACGTGAGGCTGGTGGTGCTGGCCGCGGCGCCCAACTTGAGCGTCTTCAGATCGTCGAGCGAGGCGACACCCGCGGCGGGCCCGTCGGCGTACCCGAGCACCGCCTGGTTGGCGGTGTAGTACGGGTCGGAGAACGAAACTGTCTTCTCGCGCTCGGGGTTGATCGAGTACTGCTGCAGGTTGAAGTCGAAGTCCTTCGCGCCGGGGGCGATGGCGGCGTCGAAACCGGTGCGCACCCAGCTGACGGTGGCACCCTCGAACCCGAGCTGACCGGCCACGGCAAGCGCCACAGCGGCCTCGAAGCCCTGACCCGCCTCGGGCTTGTCGTCGATGACGTAGGGCGGGAAGGCCGGATCTCCGGTGGCGATCGTGAGCCCTCCGGCTGCCAGGGTCTTGCCTTCGGCGCAGTCGGCGGCCGTGGCCGGTGTGGCCGGTTCGGTGGCGGCCGGCGGGGTCTCTTCGCTGTCGTCGCCGCAGGCGGCGAGCAGCAGGGCTCCGGCGGCGAGGGCCGCGGCGAGTCGTTTCATGACGTTGCTCCTTCAGTGTTCACGCTGAGGGAAGGACTGTACCAGTGAGGCTCACGGCGGTCCCGGCCGCGCCGGCTCCTGCGGTGGTCATCGTCGATGGCGTGCCACGAGGTGGGGTCGACCACGACGGACAGCGGTGCGCCACCATCAGGCTTGACTCTTCATAGGAATCCTATTTATAGTCATCCTATGGATATGAGTTCGAAGGATCCGGTGGCGCCGCCACTGGAAGTGTCGAAGTGGTTCAACACCGAGGCGCCGGTGTCGCTGGCCGAGCTGCGCGGGCGGGTCGTGGCGATCGAGGCGTTCCAGATGCTGTGCCCGGGATGCGTGAGCCACGGCCTGCCCCAGGCGCAACGAGTCGTCGACACCTTCGGTAGTGACGTGACGGTGTTGGGTCTGCACACCGTTTTCGAGCACCACGACGCGATGACGCCGGTGTCCCTGGAAGCGTTCCTGCACGAGTACCGGATCGGTTTCCCGATCGGTGTCGATGCCCATGATCGGCCGGGTGGGACGCCGATCACGATGTCGCGCTACCAGCTGCGCGGCACCCCGAGCCTGGTGCTGATCGATCGTGCCGGACGCGTCCGGCTCAACGGGTTCGGTCACATCGACGACCTGACCGTCGGCGCGACCCTGGCTCGGCTCATCGACGAAGCACCACCCAAGCCCCCGGCCACGGCGTGCGATCCCGATCAGGGTTGCCCGCTCCCGACCGACACGATCCCGACCAAGGAGACACACCGATGACCACCGACATCGCCGGCTACACCTACGACACCAACCCTGCGACCTCCCCGGTCAGCGTCGACGACTTGAACCTGTTGTTGGCGACGCTGCTGTGGACCGACGACGACGCCGCGGCGCTCGCCCGGGCCGGCGTCGCGCTCGAGTCCCAGATCGACCGGGTCCTCGACGTCTGGTACGGCTACGTGGGTTCGAATCCGCATCTCGTCGCGTCGTTCAACGGTGCCGACGGCCAGCCGTCGGGCGATTACCTCGCCGCGGTGCGGTCCAGGTTCGGGCAGTGGATCCGCGACCTGTGCAACCGGCCGTGGGACCAGACTTGGTTGAACTACCAGCACGAGATCGCCCGCCGTCACACCGACACGATGGGCGACACCGACCGGATCGAGTCGGATCAGACCCACATCCCGCTGCGTTACCTGATCGCGTTCATCTGGCCGATCACCGCGACGATCCGACCGTTCCTCGCCAACGCCGGCACCGACGAAGCCGACATCGACGCGATGCACACCGCCTGGTTCAAAGCCGTCACCCTGACCGTCACCCTGTGGTCCCAGCCCTACGACCCGACCCGTTGGTGACCCGGCGGGCCGCGTCGTGGGTGACAATGGGACGGTGAACCACGGCAGCGACCTCGACCGCAAAGTGCTCGCCGCGGTCGAACGACTCGGTCGGGCGCTGCGAGCCGCGCGCCAAGAGGTCGCCACACGCCACGAGGTGTCGCTGCTCGGCCTCAGCGTGATCGAGACCCTCGCCAACGGCAGGCCACGACGCGTCGGCGATCTCGCCGCCGAACTCGACGTGTCCCAACCCACCGTCAGCGACGCCGTCACCGCGCTCGACAAGCGTGGCCTCATCCAACGCGACCGCGACCCCACAGACCTGCGCAGCACACCCGTCGCTCTGACCGACACCGGAACCCGACTCGCCGCCGACACCGCCACCGAGCTCGGCCCCCTCCTCGCGGCCGACTCGGGCACCGAGGTCGATCGGGCCACCACGTTGCGGGTCCTGCTCGGCGAGATCGCACGCCTCCAAGCCGCTGGGGTGATCACCGTCAATCGCAGCTGCCTCACCTGCCGCCACTACCAACCCCCCGGGCCTCGATCCCGTGCCCGCTGCCTGCTCCTCGCCAGCCCGCTCCCCGACCGGGACCTACGCGTCGACTGCCCCGAACACGAACCGATCCCGGCCTGACCTGACCTGGTTCATCGCACCGCAACGGTCGAGATCACGACGAGGAAGACGACGACGCCGATCATCAACGGCGCCGCCAACTGTGTCGGGAGGCTATACGAGTGGCGCAACTGGCACGTTCAGTCGCCGGCGGCAACGGTGCGGCGCACGGCGTTTGTTGCCATGGCCCGGGTGACCGGCCCGTGCAGAACGGACACCGGCACGAAGTACAGGCGGCCACGCCAACCCTTGAGTCGCACAGCGGTGGTCACCCGCAGTAGCCGCGCCTGGGCGTCGATGCCGACGCCGCATCGGAAATCGAGATGGACATCGTCGGCGCGAATCACCGCCTCGTCGCCGACGACCTCAGCGACGTCGAACATGGCGGTGTCCCCGGGTGGGATGCCCACCAAGCGCACCGCCAGCTGCCGGACGGCGAACAACACCTGCACCCAGCGCGGCGCGCTACGGGGATCGAAGACGGCGCGGGCCCAGTAGGCCGGGTCGGTCGGGAGGGCAACCGCTGCCGGTGCAATGGCCACGATGCACACGTCGGCGAAGTCGGGCGCAGGTAAATCGGCCAGCGCGGCCGTCGGCGTCTGGACGCGGCATCGTCATGTCCACACGGTACCTGCACTGACATGACGACGGGGGAGCGGCGCCTTCCGCCGCGCCGGTGGCAGTTTGGCGCCGGGCCGCCAGGACATCGTGGCTGCAGCTCGACACGGCCGAGCTTGGCTCAGGTTGTGGCGTGCGACGTGAGCGCATCGACGCGCTCCGCTAGGCCCGGGTCAACCCCGGGCGCGATCCGCGTGCGGAGCAGGTGCTCGGCCGCGACAGGCTGACCGTCGTCCAGGAGGTGCGCGCAGGTGTAGAGCCCGCTGATCTGGTGGAGGATGTCGCGGAAGTTCCAGGCTCCATAGTCGGCGTCGGTGACCGCGCGGTTCGCGTCGACGATCGCGGCCTCCCAACGTGACGCAAGTTCGTCGGCGATCGGAGACGTGCTGCGTGTGAGGAGCTTGCCGACGCGTTCTTCAAGGACTGACAGGATCGGCAGACGGCCGAGGTCGGTGAGCACCTGCGCGGCGAGCACGTTGTGCGTGCCCTCCCACGACTCGTAGACCATGGCGTCGCGGTACAACCTCGGCAGTACGCTGAAGTCCTCGATCGTACCGTTGCCGCCCAGGACCTCGATCGCGTCGCGCACCACTTCGGTGGCCCGGATCGACACGGCGTACTTCGTGGCGTTCACCAGGAACCGGTGTTCGAGTACGTCGAGTTCGGAGGCGATGTCTGCGTCGATCCGGTCCTCCAGCGCTGTCAGCGCAAACACGAGATGCAGTGCGCCGAGCCACTCAGCATGTATCCCTGCGATCGTCCGGCGTACCGCTGGGAACCCCGAGATGGGGCGACCGAACGCCTTGCGGTGTGCCGCATACGCGGATGCCTCGAGGTAGGCGCGCCGCATCATCCCGGCGCCACCGACTGCTGTCATCCATCGGCTGGTGTTCAGCACGATGCCGACCGCGGTCTTGAAGCCCTCGTCGACCGGTCCGATCGGCCAGGCGGCCGCGCGTTCGAAATCGATCTCACCGGAGGCGAGCCCGCGGGTACCCAGCTTGTCTTTCAGGCGTCTCAGCGCGAACCCGTTGGGCGCCCCGTCGAGCATCCGGGGAAGCACGAAGCATCCGAGTCCGCGAGTGCCCGGTGGTGCGTCGGGCACGCGCGCCGTCAGGAGGAACTGCTGGGCATCGGCGACCGAGCAGAACCACTTCTCACCTGTGATTCGGTAGCTGCCGTCGCCGTTCGGTTCGGCCACAGTGGCGTTGGCTCCGACGTCGCTGCCGCCTTGCACCTCGGTCAGGAACTGCGACCCGCGCTCGGCCTTCGCGTAGTCGCGTTCGAGGAGTGGAGGCAGGAACCGGTCGCGCACCTCGGGTTCCGCTCGCCGGCGCAGCGCCCGAGCGAGACCGATCGTGCACGTAGCCGGGCAGCCGTGCCCAGCCTCGCCCTCCAGCGAGAGCAAGTACAGCAGCGTCGCCTGTTCATAGGCGCGACCGGGAGTGCCGGAGTGGGTGACCACGCCACTCGCCCAGGTCGCCGTACCGGCCCAGTGGTAGGCAGGGTCGAACTCGACGGTCTCGATACGCTTGCCGAGCCCGTCCCAGCGGGCGAGTTCGGGGGTGTGACCGGCTCGCTCGTGGCGCGCTGCCGCCGGCCCGATGACCTCGACGACTGCACGGCCGAACGATGTGGCCTCCGTCGCGAGCGCGGCGAGCCGATCGGCAGGCAGGCCCCGTGCGAGCACGCTCTGCAACGGTGTGTCCGCGTCGTATGGGTCGACGGGAAAAGCGTTCTTCCATGCTGCTAGATCGGCCCGGGCGGCGGCAAAGGTCATTGCTGAAGTCTCGCGCGGCATCGGTGACCGGGCGACGGCGCCGAGCGCGAGCAGGATCGGCTCATCGTCGGTGTGCCCAGGCCGAGTTGGCGAGGGTTTCGTGATTGCCGGTGAGTACATGGATGGTCGGTGCTTCGAGATCGAGGATGGTCGAACCGCGGGCTGTGAACGAGAGCGTGTGGTCACCCAAGCGAAGGTTCCGGACGGTGATCTCGGCGTAGTCATCGAGGCATGGGTGCAGCCGCACGACTCCATTCGAGACGTCGGGTTCGAGGCCCAGCAGGGCTCTTAGAACGACGAGCGGTGCGCCGGCGGCCCACGCTTGCGGTCGACATGCCGCCGGGTACGGCACCGGAAGGCTGACCTCGCTGCACCCGAGCCCGCTGAGCAGTTCGGGGAGTTGACCGTCGTTGGCGGCACTCAGTGCGAGCAGTCCATCGCTGAGCCGGCGCACGACGTCGTGGCGTCCATAGCGTGATGCACCGTGGATCGCGAACGCAGTGTCGTGCGGCCAAACGGACCCGCGGTGGTAGCCGAATGGGTTGTAGCCGGGCGCGGCGGCGCTCACGGTCCTGACACCCCAGCCGGAGAACATGTCGGGGCCGGCGAGCTGCTCGGCGACCGAGTGGGCGATGGCGGCGGCGAGGATGCCGGACCAGAGCACGTGGCCGGCGTTGGAGGTTCGGACGGTGAGGAGGTCCTTGTCGTCGTCGAGCGCTAGGCCGACGTACGGTCCTTGTTCCGTTTCGTAGACGAACTGCTGGTTGAACCGCTCCGCGAGGCGAGATGCCGCAGCCTCGTTCTCTGTTCCATCGCCGAGCTCGAGCCAGCGTTCGATGTCGGCCATCGAGCGAAGGGCGCGGTACCAGTAGGCCTGTACCTCGGCAAGGGCCACCTTGCCGATGATGGTGTTTCCTTGCGAGTCGAGAATGCCATCGGAGCTGTCCTTCCAACCCAGATTGGTGAGCCCTGTGGGGTGCGGTACCGACTCGATGAAACCGTCGCCGTCCACATCGCCGTGTTTCGCACACCATTGCAACGCGGCGCGGGCGGCCGGGACAAGCGACGCAATGTCGTGCCGTTGGGCACCCCACCGCATCGCTTCACCAAGCGCGACGACGAACATCGCCGACGTATCGACCGCACCGTAGTAGGGCGTCCCGGCCGGCACGCCGAACACCCCAGCGCGCCCAAGTCGAAGCTCGTGAAGAATGCGCCCAGGTTGTGCTCCGCTGGCAGGGTCGACGCGGGTCGCTTGGTGGTGGGCGAGCTCTCCGAGCACATCGGTGAGTGGACGCGTGGAGTCGACGAGGAACTGCATGCCCGCGATCAACGAGTCACGGCCGAACAGTGCGAGGAAGAACGGACTTCCAGCCGCGAGGATGTCGCGGTCGCCGATCGGCATCGTCAACGCGCGGAGGTCGTTCCGGGCACTGTCGACAGCCTGCCCGAGGGCAGCGGGTTCGGTGTCGACAGCGATCTTGCCTGGGTCGGCGTGGGCTGTTGCTCCTCGGTGGCCGGGCGCGTGCACGGTCACGGTGCACACCCAGGGTTGGTTGGGTACGACCTCGATGTCGGCGACAAGGTGTTTGCCGGCTCCGCGCCAACCCGGAGCGACAACTTCGACCGGGGGAGCATCGCGTGTAGGCGGGGGGAGCTGCCCCCCCTCGTCACCGGCGATCAGTTCGATCTCGGGCAACGGTGCCGACTCGTTGTCGCCCAGCTGGAAAACAGTTTGATCGTCGCGGCTCGCCGACAGGAGGAGTCGGCATGTCCACGTGGCCGCAAAGGCGGTGAGGCGGAGGGTTTCGGTGAGGCCCCGTCCGGTCACCGTCCGGTCACGTTCCAGCATCCCGATGGGGTCGGCCGCATTGGCTGTGCCGACGGAGAACAGCAGACGATCTGAGCTGGGTCCTGTGCGTTGCCAGCCGACGCGCCGAAGCACGACGCCGAACGTGCTGAGCTGCCAGCGTGACAAGACCCTGCAGTCATCGATGATCAGTCCCTCGACAGCGTTGGGTTCGATCGTTCCGTCAGCGCTCGTGACGAGCGCGACACCCGCGGCAGTGAGGCTGAGACTGTCGGTGTCGAGTGGTCGAGCCATGGTTGCGCGGCGGGATCGTGGGGCCAGGGGGATCAACCCTTGACAGCGCCCGCCATCCCTTCTTTGAAGTGTCGTTGGAAAACGAAGTAGATGATCGCCATCGGAATCGTCATCAGGACCGATGCCATCATGATCGTGTGCCACGGGGTCGAACTGCCGAACTGACCGCGAAGTTGCGCGAGGCCGACGGGCAAGGTGCGAAGTTCGTTCCGGTTGACGGCGATGAGCGGGTGTAGGAACTCGTTCCACGCGCCGACGGTCGACAAGATGGCGAGCGTGATCACGGCCGGGCGGGCGACGGGCAAGATGACCTTGGTGAAGGTGCGGAACCTGCTTGCGCCATCGATCGCAGCGGCCTCCTCGAGCTCGATCGGAATCTGCTCCATGAACTGCTTCATGAGAAAGATCCCGAAGGCATCGAACATCAGCGGCAGGATCAACCCGGCATAGGTGTTGATCAGGCCGAGTTCCTTGAGCAGGATGAATCGAGGAATCGCCAAGACGATTGCCGGCACCATCATCACCGCGAGGATCACGCCGAAGACCAGCCTGTAGCCGGGGAACTTGATTCGGGCCAGCGAGTACCCGGCCAAGGCCGACAGCATCACGCGACCACCCACGACGCAGACGGTGACGACGACCGAATTGAACGTCCATCGGGCGAACAGGATGCGATCGCTGTCGAGTCCCCGTAGGCCATCCAAGGTTGGCGAGCCCTGAGATCTGTCGAACCCAAGGCTTGACGCGTGAGCAGCAAAGTCGGGAAGGCTCTTGAAGCTCGTGACCACGGCAAGGACGAACGGCAGCACGTAGAAGCTGCCGACGACGATCAAGGCGATGTAGATGAATCGCCGCATCGCTTTCGATGGCGCCAACGGGTCGGACCGCTTGGCGCTTCGGTCGCCTCCGGTTCTTCCGATCATGCTGCCTCGTCCGAACGCCCCGTGACACGCCTCTGGATCCAGGTGAATGTCAAGATGATCACGAACAGGATCGTCGCGGTGGCGGCCGCGAGGCCGGCCTTGGAGTTCTTGAAAGCCTGCGAGTACACGAGGAACGCGGGGGTCAGCGTCGTCTTTTGTGGCCCGCCCTGATTGGCCGCGTAGACCTGGTCGAACACCTGCCACGTCCCGATCACACCAAGCGTGACCGTCAGGTAGACCTGCGGGCGCAGCAGCGGAACGACCACGTACCGGAACCGCTTCCACCATGAGGCGCCGTCGACCGCGGCGGCCTCCTCGATCTCGGGGTTGATGTTTTGCAGCCCTCCGAGGAAGATCAGCATCATCGTGCCGCTCGTCGTCCAGATCGCGAGCAGCATGATCGCGAACATCGCCACGGACGGGCCGCTCAGCCACTCCCACATCGACAACTCGAACACCTCCTGACGTGCCCAACTGGGGGCCGAGTCGACTCCGAACACCCCGGCGACGTTGTGGATGACTCCGTTCGGCTCATCGAACCAATTGATCGTGTCGATCGGCAGCACCCGGTTGACGATGCCTGACGGAAAGAACAGCACCAGCCAGATCAGTGTGATCGCGATCGAGGACGTCACCGAAGGGAAGTACAGCAACGTGCGGAACGCCCCTCGGCCCCTGAGGAAGCGCTGGTTGACGAGGAACGCCAAGAACATCGCCAGCACGGTCTGCGCTGGTACCACGATGATGACGTAGTAGAAGGTGTTGCGGATCGAGATCGCGAAGTCCTTACGACGGATCCCGGGGTCGACCAACAGCTCACGGTAGTTGTCGATGCCGGTGAACTCCGAGTCGAATGGCGATCCGATTCCAGTCCAATCACGGAAGCTCACCCAGAGTGTGAGCAGGATGGGCACGGCGAGGAAGACCAACAGACCGATGACCGCCGGAGCGGCGAACAGCCAACCGGTGATCGGGTCGCGTCGGTGAAGCCTTCGCCTTCCCCTTCCCCCGGGAGGCGCTGAAGGGGTAGCACCTCCCGGGGTGGGGGATCCATCGACGACGGGTGCCGTCAACCGAGCACGCTCTCACCTGCTTCAGTCACGGATGCGATGAGCTGATCAACAGTGATGTCGCCAGCGATGAGCTGTTCGAACTGGGTGTTGAACTCGCCCACCACATCACCGAACCCGGGAGTGAACTGCCACGCATGCGCATATTCTGCCCCGTTCAAGAACGGCTCCAGCTTCTCGTGTCCGGACAGCCAGCCGTCACGCAGCGATTGACGGGCGGGCATCACGTTGAAGGCGTCGGTCCACTTTGCCGCACCCTCAGGCCCGGTCAGGTAGTCGACCGCATCCCACGCGGCATCGGACTCGTGTTCGGCTCCGACGCCGTAGCACACGGTGAACGCAAACGTCCCTCGTCCTTCGGTACCAGCCGGCATCTCCACGACGTCCCAGTTGCGATCGGGGAAGTTGTCGGCGAGGAACCCGACGATCCAGTTGCCCTCGATGACCATCGCCGCCTTGCCCTGGCCCAGTGCTTCGCCGGCCCACCCGGCCTCGATGGCAGAGGGCGTCGAGGCGTTTCCAGCCTGGAACATGTCAGCTAGGTACTGCAGCGCGGCGCGGTTGGCGTCCGAGTCGAGCGTCATCGCGGATACATCGTCGTTGACGATGTATCCGCCGTTGCCGAGCATGAACACACCGGCACGAGCGAGCTCAGGCCCGAACACCAGACCCTTGCGGTCCGGCGTGGTCAAAGCCGCGGCAGCAACCGCGAGCTCCTCCATCGTGGTCGGTGGCTCGATGCCAGCTTCCGCCAACGCGTCGACGTCATAGACGAGACCCAAGGTCGAGAAGTCCTTCGGTGGGCAGTACCACGTTCCATCGAAGGTGAACGCGCTCTGCAGCGACGGGTAGATGTCACCGGGGTCAGTGATCACCCCATCAGGGATCGGCGCCAACGCACCAGCCGCGGCGAGATCCGGGAGCTTGAAGCTGTCGACGTAGAAGAAGTCCGGTGGATCACCGGCCGACAACGCTGCTTGCAGCGCTGTGTCGTACTCCGGCTGGGGCTCAAAGGTGACCGAATCGCCCGAGATGCTCGAGTACTCCCCGAGTAGACCGGTCAAAGTTGAGTCTTCGGTCTCCGAGGAAGCCCAGCCCCAGGCCCGCAACTCGGCGCCGGGGTCATCGCTGGCGGGTGGGGACTGAGCAGTGGTTGCCGCAGTTGCCGGTGCTGCAACGGTCGTTGCCGCGCTGTCGTCTGACGAGTCGCCGCACGCGGCAGCGCTGACCGCGAGCACTGCGACGAACGCAAGCACCTGGGATGTGGTTCTTTTCATGGTTGTCTCCTTTTCGGATGGTCATTGTTGTTTTTCTTGCTCATTCGTATGGCTGCTGATCGGAATCTCTCGGGTGCTGAGCTCACTGGTTCGCGCCGGTGCTGCCCCGCACGACCAGCCGTGGTGCGACGCGTTCGTGAACGGGATCGGGTCTCTCGCCATCGATCAAGCGAGCTGTGAGGCGTAGGATGCGATGAGCAATCTCGAAGATCGGCTGCTGGATCGTCGTCAACCCCACACCTGCGAGCGCCATCGGTCCGTCGTCATATCCGACCACGCTGACCTTGCGACCCATTCTGCTCGCCGCGACCTGTGCGCCAAGGGCGAGCTCATCACTCGCCGCCACCACAGCCGTCATCGTCGGATTTTGAGCCAGCAGCCACTCGGTGGCGGCCGCGCCCTCATGGCGGTCGTTCGGAGCCGCCGCCGTCGAGGACTCTCGGCTGGACAAGCCGTGGCTCGTCAATTCCAGCCGCCACCCCTCCCGCCGATCATCACCCACCCACGATGCCCCCGGCCAGCCGAGGAACCCGACATCGCTGTGACCCAGTTCGACAAGGTGACGGGTGGCCAGTCGAGCACCCTCAACGTTGTCGGTGTCAACCCAGTGGTGGGGTACCGATCCGTCCGTGCGACCGAACGACACGAAGATCAGTTCGGCCTCGACGAGGGCCGGGATCCTCGGATCACCGGGTTCCGTCTCGGCCACGACGAAGGCATCAGCGATGCTCTCGCGATACATGCCGGCAGCCTTGGAAACCTCACTCAACCCAGGCGCACTGTGAAACAACACGATGTGATGATCGATCGCCTCCGCCGCTTCAGCCAGCGCCTGCAGAAAAGCATCGAGGATGCCACCGCTCGACAACGCCGTCCTAGCCTGCACCCGAAAGCCGATCAGGCGACTTCGCTGATGGCTGAGATTCTGAGCCATCCGGTTCGGGCGAAAACCCAACTCGTCAATGTGGTGCTGGACAAGCTCCCGCGTCGCAGGTGAGACCCGATCGGGCGCTTTCAACACGTTGGCGATCGTCTGATGGCTGACACCCGCCGCAGCGGCGACATCCCGAATGGTCACCGTGCGGCCACCACGACGATCTCCCCCAGAAACCATAGCTGGCGACGATAACACGCTTTGTTTGACCGGTCAACTCCGAACATTGAGGAGCTTGTGCCGACCGGCTGCGGCAACGACGAGCTGCCACTGGAATCCCTGTGCGTCTACTCATCGCGAGGGGTGGAGCTTGACGCAGCAGAGCCCGTCTTCGGGTTCGAGGCGGGTATCGAACCCGGTCTCGCCGATGTCGTCGATTGCTGTCTGCAAGAGGCGGAGGTTCATGCTGCAGATGAGTTCCGTGTGCTGTTGTGCGAGTCGGTGGAACGGGCAGTTCCTCAAGACGACAGTGCCGTCGGCGCCGGCTTGGGGTTCGAAGCCGTGTTCTGCAAGCACATCAAGCAGAGCACGACGACGAGGCCTGATGCCCCGCCCGGCGGTGCCCCGCAGCCGAACGCGGACCTCCCCGGCAAATCGAAGGCCCGCCGCGTGCGCGACGTCGTCGATGGCCGTCGCGATGTCGACACCTTCGGTTTTCGACCTGTCGGCCGCATCGGCCAGCATCCGGGCGACGAACTCGTAGTCACGCGGTGGCAGGGAAATCTCGAAGTCTCGGCGGGATCGACGGTAGAGCTTGGCGGGGCGACCCGCGCCTGGTCCTCGACGGCCGGACAACCGCTGGTAGTCGACCTCCAAGAGGCCATCTGCGGCGAGGCGATCGAGATGGTGGGCGACCGTGCCCCGCTCGAGACCGATGGATTCGGCAGCCTGATCGCGGCTGATCCACTCGCCGGTCTCGACGACGATGTCGTAGACCGCCCTGCGGGTGGGTTCTGCCAGCGAGGTGACCGCACCCAGTCTTCCCTTCGCCGGTCCTTCTAACACTAACCGCGTCTTGACATACACGCCCGCCCTTCCTAGTATAATCAACCAACGCTACTTTTAGAAAGGCCAATCATGGACACCCCATCAACCAACGCTCGACTCGATCAACTGACCAGTTCCCGAGGTGACCTCTCCAATCCGGCATTCCAGGCCTTCTGGCTGCTACGGCTCGGTTTCGTCGTGGCTCCCATCGTGTTCGGCCTCGACAAGTACCTCCATGTACTCGTCAACTGGGACAAGTACCTGGCACACGAGTTCGCCGACCTGTTCAACGCCAAGGCCCACACGCTGATGAATGCAGTCGGCGCGATCGAGATCATCGCCGGCCTCGTCGTTGCCTTCCGCCCCCGCTTCGGTGGCTACCTGGTCGCGGCATGGTTGGCAGGGATCATCGCGAACCTGCTGCTCGCGGCTGCCCACTACGACATCGCCCTCCGCGACTTCGGCTTGCTGCTCGCAGCGCTCTCGCTCGCTCGGCTAGCCTCCGCATTCCCGATCGCCCGCCACGCGGAGCGCCAAGGCTGAGTACCACGACGACAGCACCCGTCCAACCAGTCGACAGAACGTTCGGCGCTGACCAGGCCGGCCACCAAGCGGCCGCTTGGCGACACCCCGGACCACTCACGAGGCCCCGCCCGACCGCGGGGCCTCTTGCGTCGACGCACCCGACCTCGGTTGCCGCCTACCCAACAGAGGTCGTTCGACGCTGGGCAACGCAGCGACCCTCCCCAGTTCGAGCCATACAGGATTGACAATGAGACGGTATTCGTCTTACTGTCTCAACCCATGACGCCGACGGAGATCCGTGTTCTCGACGCCACCAAGTCGTGCTGTGAGCGGTGGGGGATCGCCAAGGTCACCATCGACGACATCGCCGCCGAGGCGGGAGTGTCGCGAGCGACGCTCTACCGGATGTTCCCCGGCGGCAAGGACGTGCTGTTCGACGCGCTCCGCGTTCGCGAGCTGGAAGACTTCTTCACCCGGCTCAC
>VFMC01000028.1:0-2888 GCA_006515795.1 Acidimicrobiaceae bacterium
CGCCGTCGGCCGACGTGCTACACATTTGCCGTGACAGCGGGCGATCCGAAAGCCACGACCGTCGACGACATCGTTCGTCTGGCCCGGTCAGTGCCGCAATGGGCCGATCGTCCGGTGCAGGCCCGGCCGCTCCACGGCGGCATCACGAACACCAACTTCGTGGTCACCGTCGACGGTCGCGAGTACGTGGTGCGCATCCCTGGCGAGCGCACCGAGCTGCTCGGGATCGACCGGTCGAACGAAGCCGAAGCAGCCCAGCGCGCCGCCGCGCTCGGCATCGGACCGTCCGTGATCGGCGAGCTCACGTCGGTTGGAACCCTCATCACGGAGCTGGTCGACGGCGGCCACCTCGACGGCGACCCGTTCGTGGCCCGGCTCGACGACGTCGTGCCGTTGCTCGAGCAGTTCCATCGCAGCGGTCCGCTGAACGGCTCGTTCCCCATCCACCGGGTGGTCGAATGGCATGCGCGCGACGCGACGATCCACGGGGTGATCCCACCACCGAGCTACGACCGTTTGCATCAGCACAGCCGACGGATCGAGGCCGCGTTCGCCGCAGCTCCGATGCCCACGGTGCCGTGCCACAACGACCTCCTTCCCGGCAACGTGCTGTTCGGCACCGAGCGGGTCTGGCTGCTCGACTTCGAGTACGCCGGGAACAACGACCGCTTCTTCGACCTCGGCAACCTCAGCGTGAACTGCGGCCTCGACCACGACGGCGACGAACGCCTGCTCGGGCTGTACTTCGGCTCGGTCACCAAGCCCCGGTGGGCCCGCCTGCAGCTGATGAAGATGATGAGTGAGTTCCGCGAAGGGATGTGGGCCGTGGTGCAGCAGGCGATCAGCACGCTCGACACCGATTTCGTCGGCTACGCCAACGACCGGCTGGCCAACTGCGAGCACCTGGCCGCGCAGTCGACGTGGGAGTCGTGGCTGCAGCAAGCGGCACAGCCGGCTGACTGATCCGACGATCCGACGATCCACTCAGGCGTACCGCGACAGAGCCGGCCCGAAGGCCGGCTCTGCGCTGTTCGAGATGACAGGAGCAATCAGAGCTTGCCGTGCTCCAACGCGTCGAGCTCGCGCTCGATCGCCATCAGCTCCTCCTTGGTGCCCATCACCTTCGGGCCGGTGAACCACTTCTTCCCGCCGAACCGCCAGTACAGGCCGAACGCGGCTGCCGAGGCGAAGATCAGCGGCGCGGTGAAGTTGAAGTTGTTCTGCTTGAAGAAGCCAGGAGCGAACTCGTTGGAGTCGTTCCAGAACCCCCAGAACGGCCAGAACAGCGGGGCGAAGAACAGGGTCGTGATGAACCCGATCCAGACCAGTGACACCCAGCAAACCAACTTGTGGCGCCCCTTCAAGTTCCACGGGCCGACCTGGAAGTCGGGATTCGTGACTCGTAGGTAGATCGGAATCGCGTACGAGATGTACAGGCCGATCACGCAGATGCCGGTGAGTGCGAAGAAGGCCGTGGAGTACCCGCCCTTCTGATACAGCGACAGCGTGCCTGCGATCGCCGACAGCGCCACCCCGAGCCAGACCGAGTTGGTTGGCGTCCGGGTCTTCGGGTTGATCTTGTGCCAGAGGTTCGAACCGGGCAGCGCCCCGTCACGGCTGAAGGCGTAGATCATGCGGCTGTTGGCAGTGACTGAAGCAAGACCGCAGAAGAACTGGCCGACGATCGAGATCAGCACGAGGAACTTCGCCGCGGTCGAACCGAGTGCGTTGTCGATCAACCGGGGTGAGGCGTTCACGAGGAAGAAGTCGCCCTCGCTGCCGAATGCGATCTTGCTGTAGATGTCGACGCCGTCGGCATCGACTGCACCCTTCTTCGGCAGCGCGGCGATCATCGACAGGTTGAGGACCAACGCGGCGATCGCCGAGATGTAGATCGACCTGACGATCGCCTTCGGCGCTTCGGTACGCGCACCTTGCGTCTCCTCGCTCACGTGAGCGGAGGCGTCGAAGCCGGTGATCGTGTACTGGGCCAGAAGTAGTCCGATGGCGAACAGGTACACCGTGACGAACGTGCCGCCGGTCCAACCGGTCATGCCTGGCGGGGCCTGATCGAAGGCACCGCTGATGCCCCGGCTGTTGTCGGGGGCGATGAACAGCACCGCGGCGATGATCACCACACCTACCACGTGCCACCACACGCTGATGTCGCCGAGGATCCTCACCAGCTGGACGCTGAAGGTGTTGAGCACGCCATGAGCGATGAGCACGAGGAGGTAGACGAGGAAGATCTTGCCGGATGTGAGCTCGAACCCATCGTCGAACATCCTGATGAAGTACGAGATGAAGATCGCCAGTGCGTAGTCGACGGAGGCGATCACGCCGATCTGTCCGAGCAGGTTGAAGTAGCCGGTGAACCAGGCCCAGCGCGCCGCGTTCTTACGAGCGAGCTTGGCCGACCAGTAGTAGAGGCCACCCGCAGTCGGATAGGACGAGCAGATCTCGCCCATTGCCATGCCGACGAGCAGGGCGAAGAAACCGACGACGACCCATCCGATGGTGATCACCCGCGGTCCGCCGGTGACCATGCCGAGCCAGAAGCTCGTCATGCCACCGGCAAGGATCGAGATGATCGAGAAGCTGATGGCGAAGTTGCTGAACGTGCTGAGCCCGCGATGCAGTTCCTGGGCATAGCCCATCTCGTGCAGGTGTTCTCGGTCTTCATCCACAGTGGACACGTGTTACCCCCTTTGAGTGCTCACGGTGCGGCCCCCAAGCCGCGAGTGATCCGAAGCGGTGAAGGTCTATCACGCCCCGTCGTACCCATCGAACAAATCGTCAAGAATTCACCACCGTGGCGAGGAACCAGTCGACGAGGTGCTCTGCGCCCTCGCGGCTGACGCCCACGTTGGCCCGGGTCTCGGCCATCA
>VFMC01000028.1:2894-6733 GCA_006515795.1 Acidimicrobiaceae bacterium
GCCATCAGCTGCTCGGCCGACGAACCGAGTCGAACGAGCTCGTCGGCACCGACACCGACGGTCCACTTGGCGAGCATCGTCTCGGTCGCCTCCGGGTGGAACTGGGTGCAGAAGCTGCGACCGAGACGCCACGCCTGCGGCCCGACCGCGCTGCGGGCCAGCTCGTCGGCGCCGGGTGGAACCGTGACCACGTCGTAGTGCCACTGCATCCACGGACCTTCGGCGATCACCGCGGGAACGTCGGAGACGACGTCGTACCAACCGACCTCCGGCTGCCGCGCCCGTTCGACGGTGCCGCCCAGGGCGTGTGCCATCGTCTGGTTGCCGAAGCAGATGCCGAACTGCGGCACGCCACGTGCTTGGGCCTCCGTGATCACAGCAACCTCGGCGGCGACGCTGGACGCCACCTCCGGCCAGTACACGCTCCACTCGCTGCCGAGCAGGAGCACCAGATCGACGCCGTCGAGCCCTGGCCACTCGTCCGGACGCTCGCGATGGCACTCGGTGAACGCGAAACCATGGTGACGGAACCGGTCGCCGATGAAACCGGCATCGGAGTCGAGGGAGTTGGCGATCAGGAGCGCACGCATGGCCGGTAACCGTATTGCCCGGCCCGAGGCATCGCGTCGCCGGAGTACCGGAGCGTCGAGAAGTCCACGTGCATGGTGCATGGCTCGACACGGCAGAATGCAGGGCGTGACCGCACATGTGTTGATCGTGGGGCGTCTGAGCCCCGACGCCAAAGGGGTGCGCGGCGAAGCCTTCGCTGCCGGACAGGGCTACTTCCGGGGCGTCGAGCGCGCCGGCGGTACCCCGTTGATGCTCCCACCGATCCCATCGTCGCTCAACCGGATCCCGGAGCTGCTCTCCCGCGTCGATGGTCTCGTGCTTCACGGCGGGGGCGATGTCGATCCACGCCGCTACGGCATGGAACCGGCGGCAGACGAGCTCTACGGGATCGTCGAGGAGCACGACGAGGTCGAGCTGGCAGTCGTGCGCGCCGCGCTCGCCGCCGACATGCCCATCCTCGCGATCTGCCGTGGCATGCAGATCCTCAACGTCGCTCTGGGCGGCACGCTCCGCCAGCACATCGGGTCGGACGATCACTGGTTCGCGGCGCACCCGGTCACCCTCGATGCCGGCACCCGGCTGGCCAAGGCGATCGGCACCGAACGCCCAGCGGCGTGCCACAGCGTGCACCATCAGGCCATCGATGCCATCGGAGCCGGCCTCACCCTCGTAGGCCGGGCCGACGACGGCATGCCCGAGGCGATGGAGGTCGACGACTCGCGGTGGGCGGTCGCGGTGCAGTGGCACCCCGAGGACACCGCGGCGAACGACCCGGAGCAGCAGGCCCTCTTCGACGAGCTCGTGCGGCAGTGCGACTCGTCGCGTTCGTGAGCGGTCGAGGATGACCAGACCGCCGCTGATCGGCATCTGCGGGCGCGTGCTCTCGTTCAGCGATGAAGGGCGACGCGACGCCTTCTCCAGCAGCCAGCCCTACAGCCGCGCGGTTGCCAAGGCGGGCGGCCTGCCGGTGCTGCTGCCGCCGCTCGCAACCGCACCGAAGATGGTCGACATCTACCTCGATCGGCTCGGGGGCCTGCTACTACCCGGCGGCGGCGACGTCGAGCCGCACCGCTACGGAGAGACACCCGACACCGACGCGCTCTACGGAATGGTCGGCCTGCACGACGAGTTCGACCTCGCCCTCACCCATGCCGCAATCGAGCGCGACCTGCCCCTCCTCGCGATCTGCCGGGGCATGCAGGTGCTCAACGTCGCCCGCGGCGGCACGCTGGTGCAAGACCTCGACGGTGGCGGCCACTGGATGTGCGAGCACCCGGTCAGCCTGGTCACAGGCTCGCGGCTGGCCCATGCCGCCGGGGCCGAGATGTTGTCGCACTGCTACTCGGTGCACCATCAGGGCCTGGGCCAGTTGGGGAGCGGCCTCGTTCCCGTCGCCCACGACCAGCATGGCCTGATCGAAGCCGTCGAGTACACCGATGCGACGTGGGTGGTGGGCGTGCAGTGGCACCCCGAGGACACCACTTCGATCGAGCCGGCCCAGCAGCGGATCTTCGACGAGTTCGTGCGCCGCTCCGACGAGCACGGTCGCTGACCGGTTCGCTCAGGGCGTGAGCGACTGCACCACGAGCGTGGCGTTCCTCGACGCGTCGATCACCCAACCAGGGAAGAAGCCGACGAGCAGCGTGAACCCCACGCACACGGTGATCGCCAGCCCGGTACCGATGGGCACACGAACCGCTTCGCGAGCGTCGTCGCCTGGTTCGGGATCGCTGACCCACATCGAGATCATGATCCGCAGGTACAAGAACGCGGCGATCACCGAGGCCACCATGGCGATGATCGCGATGGCGTAGCTGCGTTCTTCGACGGCGGCTTGGATCACACCGAACTTGGCGATGAACCCCGAGGTGAACGGCACGCCGGCCTGCGCCAGCAGCAGCACGGTCATGGCCAACGCGAGCACCGGCTTCGAAGCGCCGAGCCCCCGAAACGCCCCTAGGTCGGTCTGTGCATCACCGGTGCGGCTCACCAGGGTGACGACCGCGAACGTGCCGAGCACCAGGACGGCATACAGCAAGAGGTACAGCATCGAGGCCGACACGCCGACACCGGGGCCTGGCTCGCCTGCCGAATGGCCAGACGCCTCCACCCCCACGAGGATGAACCCGGCGTGGCTGATCGAGGAGTAGGCCAGCATCCGCTTCACGTCGGTCTGCACGACGGCGAGCATCGAGCCGCCGACGACGGTGAGCAGCGCCATGAGCCAGACCGCCGGGCGCCAGTCGTCGCGCCAGTGCGGGAGGGCCACGTTCAGCACGCGGAGCATGCCGGCGAATGCAGCGACCTTCGCCGCAGACGCCATGAACGCGGTGACCGGTGTGGGCGCGCCGTGGTACACGTCGGGGGTCCAGAAGTGAAACGGAACGGCCGCAACCTTGAACGCCAGACCGACGAGCAGCAACGCCACGCCCGCCAGGACGAAGGCGTCGGTGCGTTCGGTCTGCACGGTCCTGGTGAACGAGTCGAGGATCGCCGCGTAGTTGGTGCTGCCGGATCCGCCGTAGATGAGGGCGACGCCGTACAGGAAGAAGGCCGACGAGAACCCACCGAGCACGAAGTACTTGATGCCGCTCTCCTGGCTGACGATGCGCCGGCGGTGGCTGGCCGCCAGCACGTACAGCGAGATCGACAGCACTTCGAGCCCGAGGAACAGCACGATGAGATCGTTGGCAGCACCCATCACGACGCCGCCGATCGCGGCCATCAAGAACAGGCCGTAGATCTCCGGGCCATCGAGCTCCTCGCGGCGGAGGTAGTCGTCGGCGATCATGCTGGCCAGCAGCACCGCCGCGCAGATCGTGATGGTCGCGAGCATCGAGAAGCGATCGAAGGCGATGGCACCGGCGAGCATCGTGCGTGCTCCGTCGTCGGTGATGTCGTCCCACAGCACGAACGACATCACCATGGCCGCACCGGCCACCACGGCGCTGAACGTCGCGTACAGCCCCCGTGGCCACCGCGGGGTGAGCGCGCCGAGCACCAGCAACGTCAACCCGCCGCCGAGGAGGATCAGCAACGGAGACAGCGAGACCCACTCGATCGGCGGTCCCTGCAGGGTTTCGGCGGCGAACATCACGGCGCCGTTCCCTCTTCGTGAGCAGGCGTGGGGGTGGGCGTCGGGATGAGCGGCTCGGTGTAGCCGGTCTTCTCGCTCACGTGGGTGATCAGTGCCTTCACGCTGGGTTCGATGCGGTCGAGAAGTGGCTTCGGGTACACGCCACAGAACACGATCAGGCCGATGAACGGCA
>VFMC01000028.1:6767-25467 GCA_006515795.1 Acidimicrobiaceae bacterium
ACGCTGGTAGGCCCACAGCAGGTACAGCGCGGCCAGGATCACTCCCGTCGCGGCCACCACCGTCCACCATCGTGCGGTGAGGAACGACCCGGTCAAGATGAGGTACTCGCCGACGAAGCCGTTCAGGCCCGGAACTCCGATCGACGACAGCATCACCACCATGAACCCGGCGGCGAAGATCGGGGCCACGTGCTGGATGCCCTTGAGCTGATCGATCTCACGGGTGTGGCGACGCTCGTAGATCATGCCGACCAGCACGAACAGCGCACCTGTGCTGACACCGTGGTTGATCATCTGCAACACGCTGCCGCTGATGGCCTGCGATGTGAACGCGAACGTGCCGAGCACGATGAAGCCGAGGTGGGCAACCGACGAGTAGGCGACGAGCCGTTTGAGGTCTTTCTGCATCGTGGCCGCGACGGCCCCGTACAGGATGCCGATGACCGCGAGCGTGAGCCAGAGCGGACGACTCCAGCGAGCCGCCTCCGGGAAGAGGTACAGACCGAAGCGCAGCAACCCGTACGTGCCGAGCTTCAACATCACGCCGGCGAGGATCACCGAGCCGCCGGTGGGCGCCTGGGTGTGGGCGTCGGGCAACCAGGTGTGCAGCGGGAACATCGGCACCTTCACCGCAAAGGCGACGGCAAAGGCGAAGAACAACCAGCGACCGGTGGATGCTGCGAAGTTGGCCTTCTCGGCGATCTCGATGAGGTCGAAGGTGATGTGGCCCACGCCGTTCGTCTTCGCCAGCACTGCCGTGGTGATGATGCCGACGAACATGAAAGCCGAGCCGACCATCGTGTACAGGAAGAACTTCGTGGCTGCGTGAACCCGCTCGTCGTAACCCCAGCCACCGATCAGGAAGTACATCGGGACGAGGACGAGCTCGAAGAACACGAAGAACACGAAGAGGTCGAGACTGAGGAAGCTGCCCATCATCCCGGCTTCGAGCAACAACAACCAGGCGAAGTAGCGCTTGTGGTCGTGATGGGGGTCGATGCCGACGATCACGATCGGGAACAGCACGCCGGTGAGCACCACGAGGAACAGCGAGATGCCATCGATTCCGAGGTGCCAAGAGATGCCCCACGGCTCGATCCACGGATGCTTGCTCACGAACTGGAACCCGGCATCGGCCGTGTCGAACGAGCCCATCACCCACAGGCTGAGTGCCCCTGTGAACACACTGGCGAGCACCGCTGCCAACTTGATCCACTCGGGGCGGCGGCGTGACAGGAGCGCTACGGCAGCCGCTCCCGTGGCGGGGGCGACGACGAGCGTGGTGAGGACCGGGAAGCTCATCAGACGATCCCTCGAATCACGACGAACCACACCAGCAGCAGCACGACGCCGACGCCGATCGCAGCCGCGTACTGGCGTACGTATCCACTCTGGACCTTCCTCACTTCGCCCGCCGAAGCGCGAACGAGCTTGCCCACCTGGTTCACCGCGCCATCGACGACGGTTCGGTCGAACCACGCGACTGCGTCGAAGGCCTTGCGGCCGGGGCCGCCCATGAACGCGCTGACGGTCTTGTCGTAGTACCACGCCTGTTCGAGGATGGCGGGCTCGATCGCCTTGGCCCGCTTCTTCGCGTACACCATCACCGATGCGGCGATGCCGACCGCCGCGCACACGACGGCAACGACGAGCAGGAGGTACTTGTTGTCGTTGGCCCAGGTGCCGCCGATGTCGGCCTCGCCGAACTCGACGACCGGCTCGAGCCACTTCTCGAGGAAGTGCAGGTCGCTGGAGAACGGCAGTTGCAGCGCACCGCCGAAGATCGAGAGACCGGCGAGCACGACGAGCGGCACAACCATCGTGGCCGGGCTCTCGTGCGGCTTGAAGTCGCCATGGGCACCGTGTTCGCCCGCATGGTCGTGCCACCGCGCTTGGCCGTAGAACACCATGATGACCTGACGCGTCATGTAGTACGCGGTGAGGATCGCGGTGACGAGACCGAGCACGTACAGCACGGGGCTCTTGGCGAACGCGAACAGCAAGATCTCGTCCTTGCTCCAGAAACCGGCGAACGGCGGCACGCCGGCAATGGCCAGCCAGCCGATGATGAAGGTGAACGCGGTGATCGGCATGAGCTTGCGCAACGCACCCATGCGGCGCATGTCTTGCTCGTGGTGCATGCCGTGGATGACCGAGCCGGAGCCCAAGAACAGCAGCGCCTTGAAGAACGCGTGGGTGACCATGTGGAAGATCGCGGCCACGTACGCCCCCGAACCGACCGCGAGGAACATGTATCCGAGCTGGCTCACCGTGGAGTAGGCCAGCACCCGCTTGATGTCGTTCTGCGCCACCGCGATGGTGGCCGCGAACAGAGCCGTGGCACACCCGACGACGGCGATGAGCGTGGGCACCCAGGCCGATGCGGCATGGATGACCGGGTTCACCCGGGTCATCAAGAACACGCCGGCGGTGACCATCGTGGCCGCGTGGATGAGCGCGCTGACAGGCGTGGGGCCCTCCATCGCGTCGGGGAGCCAGAGGTACAGCGGGAGCTGCGCGCTCTTGCCGATTGCGCCGATGAACAGCATCACCGCGATCGCCGTGGCCGTTGCCTGCCCCAGTGCTCCCGATTCGGCCGCGGCGTTGATGCCCCCGTAGCTGATGGTGCCAACCGCTTCGAAGGCGAGGAACATTGCGATCATCACGCCCCAGTCACCGACGCGGTTGGTGACGAAGGCCTTCTTGCCGGCGGTCGCCGCGCTTTCGCGCTCGTGCCAGAACGCGATCAGGAAGTACGAGCACGTGCCGACACCCTCCCAACCCAGGAACGTGACGAGCAGGTTCTCGCCGAGCACCAGCATGAGCATGCTGAAGGCGAACAGGTTGAGGTACAGGAAGAACTTCGAGAACCGTGGGTCGCCGCGCATGTAGCCGACGGCGTACAGGTGGATCAGGGTGCCGATGCCGGTGACGAAGAGGCACATCGTGATGCTGAGCGGATCGACGAGGAAGGCCAGGTCGACCTGCAGCGAACCCACTGGCACCCACGAGAACAGCGTGGTGACGTGGCGGCGCTGCTCGGAGGGCATCGACACCAGATCGATGAACACGCCGACGGTCACAAGGAAGGCGGCGCCGACCATCGCGGTGGCGAAGTACCCGGCCCGGGGCTCACCGAGCTTGCGGCCGAAGACGACGATGAGGAGGAACCCGGCAAGCGGGAGCGCGGGGATGAGCCAGACGATGTCGACCATTGATCAGCCCTTCAGCTCGGCCATGTCGTCGGCAGTGGCGTTCGGGCGGCGCCGGAGGATGGCCACGATGATGCCGAGCCCGACGACCACTTCGGCCGCGGCAACGACCATCACGAAGAACACCGTCGTCTGCCCCTTGATGTCGCCCAGGTCGCGGGCCAACGCCACGAAGCTCAGGTTGACCGCGTTGAGCATCAGCTCGATGCACATGAACATCACCAGGGGGTTGCGCCGCACCATCACCCCCACCGTTCCGATGCTGAACAGCAGGGCGGCGAGGATGAGGTACCAGGCGGTGGTGGGTTGGGCGACTGCGATCATCGTGTGGCCCCGATGTCGTCGGGCAACCTGGCCGGGCGGCGCGAGAGCAGCACCGTGCCGACCACCGCCACCACGAGCAGCACCGACACCAGCTCGAAGGCGAACACGTAGTCGCTGAACAGGCTGCGGGCGATCTGGCGAACGTTGCTGTCGTGATCGCCGGTCTGCGTGGCGTTGTCGAGGCCGGCACCGGTGCCGGTCTGGACGGCGGAGCGGGCCTGCACGATCGCGGTGACGAGCACGCCGGCGAGGCCGACACCCACGATCAGCGCCAGTGGACGCTGCACCGGGATCGGCTCGACCATCAGGTTCTCCGACTGATCGACGCCGAGCAGCATGATCACGAACAGGAACAGCACGACGATGGCCCCCGCGTACACGATCACCTGAACGGCGGCCAGGAAGTGGGCCTCCAACGAGACGAACATCACGGCCACGCCGAACAGGGTGAGCACGAGGCTGAGCGCGGAGTGCACCGGATGGTTGCGGACGATCACGCCTACGGCGCCACCGAGGATCATCGCTGATGCGAGGACGAACACGAACAGCTCCACTACTGGTGCCCCTCGTTGCGCGACAGCACTCGCACCGATTTGCTGCGATCGGCTTCGAGCTGCTTGGCCTCGGGTTGGCGCAGCCCGTAACCGAGCTCGTTGCTCCAGCCGACCTCGCCGATGAAGTGCGCGTCGCCCGACGCCGACGTGGCCCGCATCCATCCGCTGGTGTGCTCGTCCTCGCCGTCGCGCCAGTCCTCCCAGGCCAACCGCTGCGGCTTGCCGGAGTCGTCGACGACGAGCTCGGCCTTGGTGTAGATCGCGTCCTTGCGGTCGGTGAAGCTGAACTCGAACATCTTCGTCTCGGTGATCGCCTCGGTCGGGCAGGCCTCAACGCAGAGATCGCAGTGGATGCAGCGGAGGTAGTTGATCTCGTACACGAACCCGAATCGCTCACCGGGCGACGTCGGGTTCTCGGGATCGTTGTCGGCACCGCGAACGTAGATGCACTTCGCCGGGCAAACGCCGGCGCAGAGCTCGCAGCCGATGCACTTCTCCATGCCGTCCTCGTAGCGGTTGAGGACGTGGCGGCCATGCAGGCGCTCGGGCTTGTCGATCTTCTCGTCGCGCCCGTGGATCTTGCCCTTCTTCGCCTGGCGACCGCCCGAGTACGAGGTGGTGACGCGCTTGCCGCCGAACAGGCGGTGCTGGCGCATCGTGACACCGAAGCCTTCGAAGTACCCCATCAGAACATGGCCCCTTCTCGCTCACGATTGCGGGCACTCACCCGCGTGGCTGCGAGCAGCAGGGCCGCACACACCGCCAGCACCACCACCGAGACCACGAGCACGATCCAACGGTTCCAGTCCTGGTCCTGGCCGAGGCGGAACGCGGCGAGCAGCATGAACCACCCGAGCGACAGCGGGATCAGCACCTTCCAGCCGAGGTTCATGAGCTGGTCGTAGCGCAGGCGGGGCAGCGTGGCCCGGAACCACACGTAGACGTAGAGGAACACAAGCAGCTTCAAGAGGAACCAGACCGTGCCGTTGAGCGGACCGAGCATGAGGTCGCCGTCCCACTGGACGGCGCCGATGTCGATCGTGAGCGGCTGCGGACCGGCGAAGAAGAGCGTGACGATCACGGCGCTCATGGTGATCGTGTTCATGAACTCGGCGAGGAAGAAGAGGGCGAACCGAATGCTGGAGTACTCGGTGTTGAACCCGCCGACGAGCTCTTGCTCGGCCTCGACGAGGTCGAACGGTGGACGGTTGAGCTCGGCCGTCGCGGCAATCATGAAGATCATGAACGGCAAGATCCCGGTGGAGATGAGGTGCCAGTTGGTGGTGCCCTGCTGCGCGGCGACGATGCCGCTGGTGCTCAGCGTGCCGGCGAGCAACAGCACCGCGGCCATGCTCATGCCGAGGGCAGCCTCGTAGCTGACCATCTGTGCCGAAGCGCGCACCGAGCCGAGCAGCGGGTACTTCGAACCCGAAGACCATCCGGCAAGCATGATGCCATAGACCGCGATCGAGCTGAGCGCCAGTAGCAGCAGCACGCCGACCTGCGGGTCGGCCAACTGCACGCGCGTCTCGCGCCCGAACCAGGTGACGAGCCCGTCGCGGCCGCCGGTGTAGTCGCCGCCGAGGGGGATGACCGTCCAGACCAGGAAGGCGGGCACGAACGACAGGTACGGCGCCAGCTTGAACACGAACCGATCGGATCGTTCGGGGATGAGATCTTCTTTGAAGAACAGCTTGATGCCGTCGGCGAGGGTCTGCAGGATGCCGAAGGGGCCGGCCTTGTTGGGTCCGATCCGGTTCTGCATGCCGGCGATCGCCTTGCGCTCGAACCACACCATCAGCATCGTCGCGACCAGGCCGATGACGAAGACCACCACCACCTTGAGCAGCACCACGAGGACGTCGCCGAGGTCGAGATCACCGACGAGGAGCGGGTCGATGGCCAGCATCAGATGTTCTCGATCCGCACGTCGGTGACTGCCGCAGTGCAGTCGATCAGTTCGCCGATGGTGCTGCCCGGCTGGTTGAACGGGACCCATACGGTGCCCCGGAGGACGGTGGCGTCGGATTCGACCGTCACGATGATGCCGGCCCGCGCACTCGAGAGGCGCACCTCGGCTCCGTCGTGCGCCCCGGCGCGCTCGATGTCGAGTGGGTTCACGTGGACGGTCATGCACCCGGCCAGATGGGCGAGCGATGGGCTGGTGCGGGTGGACACGGCGTCGTCGTAGAGCCTGCGGCTCACCACCAGCCGGAAGTCGTAGCTGTTGCGATCGGGCAGCGAGAGCACCGGCGGGACGAGCGGCCCGAGGTCGGCGGGCACGGCCGCGAGCACGCCGTCGGGGGCCGATGCCACCGCGGTGGCGGTGACGTTCGCGTACGACTCGACGCGAGCGGCGATCGATGCCGTGACATCGGCGATGGACCGGTAGCCGAACTCGGTTCCGAGCAGACCGGCGATGCCCGAAGCGATCATCCAATCGGGTCGCGACGTGCCAGTGGCCGTCACTCGCCGGCCGAGCGAGGTGACCCGCCCCTCGAGGTTGGTGGTGGTGCCACCCTTCTCGCCGACGGCGCTGGCGGCCAGCACCACATCGGCCTGCAGCGACGAAGCCGAAAGGAACGTGTCGACGGCGATGACCCGCCGGGCACCGGCGATGGCGCGTCGAGCGAGGTCGGCATCGGGGAAGTCGGCCAGTGGATCTGCACCGAGCAGGACGAGGCACTCGATCCTGCCAGCCGCCGCCGCCTGCAGCACACCAGTGGTGTCGAGGCCACCCGGTCGTGGGCGGACGCCGACCTGCAGCGCACCGACCACGTTGCCACGGCGCAACGCGGGAAGCACCTTCGCCGATGGCACGGCCGCGAGGATGGCCTGCAGGGCCAGCACCGTGGCGGTCGACGTCTCGGCAAGGTTGGCCCGGCCGGCGACGATCGCCACCGGACCCTTGGCCAACTGCATCGCGACGGCAGGGTCGGCGAGAGCGGCCTCGACAGCGGCGAGCTGCGTGCCGGGCTCGTAGCCGATGGTCTTCCATGCATGCTTCGTGAGCCCGCCGGGCTTGGGCGTGAACTCGATGATGTGCCGCCCACGCTTGACCGCGGCGTCGCGGATGCGCAGGTACAGCACCGGCAGTTCTTCTTTGAGATCGGGCCCGAGCAACACGATGGTCGTTGCAGATGCAACATCATCGATCGTCGCCCGATCCAGACCGAGCACTGCTGCTGGCAAGCCGTCGCCCATCTGGGCGTAGACGTTCGGTGTGCCGATGACGTCGTGGGCCAGCTGGGCCCACGCGAACGCATCCTCGTTGCTCCCCCGTGCACCACCGACCACAGCGATGCTGTCGGCACCACCTGCCGCGATCGACTCGCGGACGAGGTCGGCCACCGCGCCGAGTGCCGCGCTCCAGCTGGTTGGCACGAGCCCTCCACTGGTGCGGACCATCGGTGTGGTGAGGCGTTCGTCGCTGTTGACCGACTCGAAGCCGAACCGACCCTTGTCGCACAACCAGCCCCAGTTCACCGGAGCGCTGTCGACGCCCTGGTAGCGAAGCACCTGATCACGACTGGACTGCACGATGGTCCGACAGCCGACCGAGCAAGTGGTGCAGGTGCTCTCGTTCTGCTCGAGGTCCCATGGTCGGGCCTTGAACCGGTACGGCTTGGCCGTGAGCGCGCCGACCGGACAGATCTGCACGGTGTTGCCACTGAAGTAGCTGGCGAAAGGCTCGTCGGGGAAGGTGGTGATCTGGGTGTTGCCACCGCGGCTGGAGAACTCGATGAGCGCGTCGCCGGCGACCTCGTCGGCGAACCGCGTGCACCGGTCGCACAGGATGCAGCGCTCGCGGTCGAGGTACACGAGATCGCTGATCGCGATCGGCTTCTCGTAGTGGCGCTTCTCCTCCACGAAACGGCTCTCGCCGGGACCGTGGCTGAACGCCTGATCCTGCAGCGGGCACTCACCGCCCTTGTCGCACACGGGACAGTCGAGCGGGTGGTTGGCGAGCAAGAGCTCGAGCACGCCCTCTTGCACCTGCTTCACCATCGGCGACGCGGTGTCGATCTTCATGTCGGGAGCGACCGTGACCATGCAAGACGGCGTGAGTTGAGGCCCGCGACCCGTGTCGACCTCGACGAGGCACATCCGGCACATGCCCACGGGGTCCATCCGCTCGTGGTAGCAGAAGCGCGGGATGTACTCGCCGTGGCGCTCAGCGGCGGTGATGATCAGCTCGCCCTTGGTGGCCGCGATGGTGCGCCCGTTGAGGGTGACGCTGACGAGGTTCGGGTCGGTCGAGGTCACTGCTCGCCTCCGGCCATCGCCGTCACCGGGATCATCGTGCGCTTCACGATCTTGGCCTCGAACTCGGCGCGGAACAGGGTGAGCGCCGAGTGCACCGGCGCGTACGCCGACGGGCCGACGAAGCAGATGGTGGTCATCTTGTACGGGAACGGCACGGCTTCGAGGCCGAGCTCCTCGCTGGATGCGTGGGGGAACGCGCCGGGGCAGATCATCGCGCCAACCTCGAGCAACTGGTCGAGATCGGCCTCGGTGCCCTTGCCGTCGACAACCCGGCTGAGGATGCGCTCGAGCCACGTGCCGCCCTCGCGGCACGGCACGCACTTGCCGCAGGACTCGTGTGCGTAGAAGCGGGTGAGCGTGAGCGCCGCGGCCGGGATGTCGGTGGTGTGGTCCATCACCATCACGGCGCCCGAGCCGAGCATTGATCCGGCGGCGCCGACGAGGCGACCCTCGAACGGGAGATCGAGCTGATCGGGCACGAACCACGGCGCCGAACCACCACCGGGCACGAAAGCCTTCAGCTGGTTGCCGTTGCGGATGCCACCGCAGAACTCTTGGCCGTAGATGAGGTCGCGGAAGGTGGTGGTGCCGTTGACGATCTCGTACACACCGGGACGCTGCACATGTCCGGACACCGCCACCATTCGGGTGCCCGGCGATGTCGGGGTGCCGATCGCGGTGTAGGCCGCGGCTCTCGATGTTGTTCACGATGGTCGGTTGCCCGTACAGGCCGATCGCCGCCGGGAAGAACGGAGGCTTCAACCGGGGCATGCCGCGGTTGCCCTCGAGGCTCTCGATCAGTGCCGTCTCCTCGCCGACCACGTAGGCCCCGGCGCCCCAGTGCAGCACGATGTCGATCGAGAAGTCGGTACCGAGGATGTTCTTGCCCACGTAGCCGGCCGCATACGCCTCGTTCAGGGCGACGGCCATTCGTTCTTGCGCCAACGCCATCTCGCCACGGATGTAGAGGAAGCACTGCGACAGACCCGCCGCGTAGGCGGCGATGAGGCAGCCCTCGATGAGCTGGTGCGGATCACACTCCATCAGCAGGCGGTCCTTGTAGGTGCCTGGCTCGCTCTCGTCGCCGTTGACCACGAGGTACCGGGGGAACTTGCCCTGTGGTGTGAGCCCCCACTTCACGCCGGCCGGGAACCCGGCGCCGCCACGGCCGAGCACGGTTGCGTTCTTGACCTCGTCGTGCACCGCCGCCGCCGGGCGTGCCAGCGCGGCGCGGAGCCCGGCGTAGCCGGACGTGGCCAGGAAGCGTTCGAGGGTGTGGGAGTCGTGGTACTGGAACCGCGAGGTGACGATCTGCGGACGGTCGCCGGCGATGAACCCGGGAGCGTGGACCCACGAATTGCCGGTCAGGTCGCTGCTCACGACTGCACCTCGTGGTTGTCGGCCAGCCACACCGGTGGACCTGTGACATCTTCGGGCGCGACCGCCCCCACCAGCCGATCGGCCGGGATGTGCTGGCGCACGCGGGCAACCGTGCCGTGCGGCGGGATCTCACCGTCGAGCTTGCCGGCACGGAGGTCGTCGATGAGTGCGTCGAGCTCGTTCGGTGTGATGCGGTACCGGTAGCGGTAGTTCACCTGCAGGCACGGCGCCTCGGTGCACGCGGCCTGGCACTCGGCGTGTTCGAGGGTGAACATGCCGTCGGGGGTGGTTGCGCCGGGTTTGATGCCGAGCTTGTGCTCGGCGCGGTGCATCAGTTCGTCGGCACCCATGAGCGCGCACGACATGGTGCCGCAGATGTTGATGAGGTACTTGCCCACCGGCTCCATCTTGAACATCTCGTAGAAGGTGCACGTGCCGAGCACCTCGGCCGACGTGGCGCCGACGAGTTCGCCGATGTGGCGGATCGCCTCGTTGGTGACGTAGCCGTCTTGCTCCTGGGCGAGGTGCAGCAGCGGGATAGTGGCCGAGCGGGCGCGCGGGTAGCGGCCGATGATCTCGTGCGCGAGTCGCACGTTGCTGTCGTTCAACCTGGCCATCGCCTATCGATCCACCTCTCCGAGCACGGGGTCGACGCTGGAGATCACCGCGACCGCGTCGGCCACGAGGCCGCCGCGCATCATGTGCGGCAGGCACTGGACGTTGACGAACGATGGCGCCCGCACGTGGATGCGGTACGGCGTGGGCGAGCCGTCGCTGACGATGTAGCAACCGATCTCGCCGCGCGGGCTCTCGATCGCCACGTACACCTCGCCCTCGGGCACCTTGAAGCCCTCGGTGAAGATCTTGAAGTGGTGGATGAGGGCTTCCATCGATTCGTCGATGCGGGCCCGCGGGGGTGGGGTGACCTTCTTGTTCTGGATGCGGAAGTCGCCTGCCGGCATCCGGTCGAGGATCTGGCGGACGAGCTTCATGCTCTCGCGGACCTCGTTGAGGCGGATCGCATATCGGTCGAAGGCGTCGCCGTACGAGCCGACGATCACGTCGAAGTCGAGCTCTGGGTAGCAGAGGTAGGGCTGATCGCGACGAAGGTCCCACGGCACGCCGGTACCGCGCAGGATCGGGCCGGTGGCGCCGAGAGCGATGGCTTCGGTGGCGGTGATCACGCCGACGCCCTGCAACCGGTCGCGCCAGAGCGGTTGGCCCGTCATGAGCGTGTCGTACTCGTCGAGCCGCGGCTCGATCAGCTCGAGCAGGCCGAGCACGTCGTCGCGCCATCCCCCGGGCAGGTCGGCGGCGACGCCACCCGGCCGGATGAAGTTGTGGTTCATCCGCAGACCGGTGACCTTCTGGAAGAAGCGCAACACCTCCTCGCGCTCGCGCCAGCCGTAGATCATCATCGACACGGCACCCAGGTCCATGCCGTTGGTGGCCATGAAGAGCAGGTGGCTGCTCATCCGGTTGAGCTCGCTGAGCAGCATCCGCATCCACACGGCGCGCTCGGGGATGTCGTGCTCGATGCCGAGCAGCTTCTCGACCGCCATCGAGAACACGAGCTCGTTGTTGAGCGGGCTCACGTAGTCCATGCGGGTGAGGTTGGTGCCGCCCTGCATGTAGGTGAGCGCCTCGCCCGTCTTCTCCATGCCGGTGTGCAGGTAGCCGATGATCGGCTTGCAGCGCAGCACGGTCTCACCCTGGAGCTCGAGCATCAACCGCAGCACGCCGTGCGTGCTCGGGTGCTGTGGCCCCATGTTGATGATCATCGTCTGATCCTCTGACGGATCGACCGGTACCCCGCCCAGCTTGGCCGCGTCGGTCTCGCTCATGCGCAGCACCGAGCCGACCTCGCGCAGCAGTTCGCGGGCGGTGAGCTCGCTTCGCGGCTTGAGCCCCTGCGCCGGCTCGTTGCCGTCGCGGATCGTCTCGACGATGCTCACGCGCGGGCCTGCTTGAACTGAACCGGGATGCTGCCGATCTCGTAGTCCTTGCGCAGCGGATGGCCCTCCCAGTCCTCTGGCATGAGGATGCGGCTGAGGTCGGGGTGATCGGTGAACACGATGCCGAACATGTCGTACACCTCGCGCTCCATCGCCTCGCTGCCGGGATGCTGATCGAACAGCGTGGGAAGGCTGGGGTCGGATTCGGGCACCTGCACGCGAACGCGCAGTCGCTTGCGGTCGCGCAGCGACAACAGGTTGACCACCACTTCGAACCGCTCGGCTGCGATTTCTCCGGGAAGCGCCCGATCAGGGATGAGGAGGTAGTCGACCGCGGTGAGATCGGCGCACATCTCGTAGCCGTCGGCGAGCAACGCCTTCATCACTGCCGCGTAGCGGTCGCGCGGTGCGAACACCACCGGCTGCCCGTACGACACGACCAGTGGGCAACCGTGCAGCGTGACCGGATCTGGCGCAGACTGCTGCGCTTCGGGCTGATCGCTCATGACGTCAGCGGATCCCGAGGAGCACGGGCATCGGCTGCGCCGCTGCGGGAATCTCGGTCACGCGCACATCGGCGCCGGCACCAGTGAGCTGGCGGCGACGGGTGATCTCACCGTCTTCGATCAGCTGATGCAGGGTCTCGATGGCGTGGATGAGCGTTTCCGGCGTTGGCGGGCATCCGGGGGCGTACACATCGACCGGCACGACCTGATCGACGCCCTGGACGATGGCGTAGTTGTTGAACATGCCGCCACTGCTGGCGCACACGCCCATCGAGATGACCCACTTGGGTTCCATCATCTGGTCGTACACCTGGCGGAGCACGGGTGCCATCTTCTGGCTGACGCGCCCGGCCACGATCATGATGTCGGCCTGTCGTGGGGATGCCCGGAACACCTCCATGCCGAACCGGCTGATGTCGTAGTGCGCGGCACCGGTGGCCATCATCTCGATCGCGCAGCAGGCGAGGCCGAACGACGCCGGCCAGCTGCTGCGACTGCGCGACCAGTTGACGAGGTCTTCGATCTTGCCGGTGATGAAGTTGTGCTCGAGCCCGCCAAGCCCGTCGTCGCGGATGTCCTGCACGAAACCCATCAGGCCGCCTCCCCGATCCGGCCTTCCACGCCTACCCGGCGGACCGTGCTGGTGGTGGTGCGGGCGGCGTCGACGGCGCCATCGAGACGGCGGGCCCTTTGCACCGGGCCCCAGTCCAACGCGCCGCGCGCCACGACGTACACGAAGGCGGCGAAGAACACGGCGCTGAACGCCACCATCTCCCAGAACGCGTAGCTCCCGAGGAAGGCCCGGTCGACGGCGTAGGGGTAGATGAAGATGATCTCGATGTCGAACATGATGAACAACATCGCGACCACGTAGAACGTGACCGGGAAGCGTTCGGGCGGTTCACGACTGGGCACGATGCCGCACTCGTACGGCGCTTCCTTGGCCGCCGATGGGCGGCGCGGGGCCAGCAACCTCGACGCGAAGAAGCTCAGCGCGCCGAACAGGACGGCCAACACCATCAGGGCGACGACCGGGAGGTACTGACCCACCCGCTAGGCCTTCGCCGGGAGCGCTGGCTGGCTGCGGTTGTAGGCGACGCGCCTGTCGCGGCTGTGCAGCAGCCAGCAGCAGATCAGGAAGACCAGCAGCGATCCGATCGTGATCAGCCCGGCGGGGCGGCGCTTGGCGCCCATGTTGCGGATCATGTACACGTACTGATGCGGCTGCGCGGCATCGACCACCGGCACCGCTGGTGCCCGGGCCGGCTCGACCCGTTGGGGCACGACCGGCGCCACTTCGACGACGGCGTAGCGGGGCTTGTGCCAGAACGCGATGAAGTCGACCTTGCCGTCGGCGAAGCGGGGATAGCGCTCGCCGCCGTAGTCGAACACGTTGAGCACCTTGAACTCTCCTGCTCCGAACGCGCCAGACTCGAGCAGGAACACCTCGGCCTGGGAGCTGGTCTGGCCGAACGCGGCCGCCGACTTGTCGAGCTGCTTCCAACCCTCGGCGACGAACTGCTGGCCGACGACGGTGGCGGCATCGGCCGGCGTGGCGCCGTCGTCGACCACCGCCGGGGAGTCGAGCGCCCCGGCTTGCGACAGTGCCGCGGTGTCTTGCAGGACCGTACGGCCCGGTACGGCGTCCCAAGTGGGCTCCGGGCCCTTCAACCCGATGCCGTAGGTCCACCACATCGTGCCCATCAGGAACATCCAGCCGGCGAAGGCCGCGAACGACACGAGGAACCCGAGCCTGGCGCCGATGTTGGTGGCGAGGACGAGGTAGACGCTTCCCATCAGCGTGGCCACGGCGATGATGACGATGAGGATGCCGCGCAGTTCGGGCATCCATCCACCGGGGCCGGAGTTGACTCCACCCTCGTTGGCGATGATGCCGAGCACATGGTTGACGTGAGGCAGGGCGCCCGCGATGACACTCATTACAGACTCCGAACGAACTCGACGATGGCTTGGATCTGCTCTGCGGTGAGCATCGCGCCGAACCCGGGCATCCGCCCGCCGCCCTGGCCCTGCACACCGTAACGCTTGCCGTACTCGGTGCCGGCCGAGACGAATGCGATCATGTCGACCTGATCTGGGAACTGGCGAACCGTGGATCCGCCGGTGAGGTTCCAGCCGAAGGCGCCGCCGCCGGTGGTCTGCGGCTGCCCGTAGCTCCATCCCTTGGTGTGACAGCGGGCGCACGAGTAGGCACCGGACGAGTACTCGAGGTTGAACAGCGCCTCGCCCATCGCCTGCTCGACGGTGTCGTACTTGCCGGCGGCGACGAGCTTGTTGGCAGCCGCGGTGGCTGCCTGGTCGATCTTGTCGCGCTCGGCCTGCGGCAGATCACCGGACGCACAAACCCGCGGATCACTCTCGCTGGGCAGGCAGCCCTCACGCACGATCTGCAGGTCTTTGATCTTGGCGATCAGCGTGTCGATCTGTTGATCGTTCATCGGTCCGCCGCCCGCCAGACCCCACGGCGACATCGGCGAGAATGGTCGGCCGTACACGAGGATGAACTTCAACTCGCTCTCGTCGTACCGGTACAACACCGTGTTCAACGCCGGAGCGTTCCACAGCACCGACTGCACCTCACCGGTGTTCGGATCGGTGGTGGTGTACGGGGCCTGGCCACCGCCGCCGGTTGCCCCGTGGCATCCGGCGCAGTTGAAGCCGCCCTCGGCAGTGGTGGCGAACAGCTGGCCGCCCCAGGCGACGAACCGACGATCCTCGGCAGTCGTCGCGCCTGCCTGACGACTGGGCTCGAGCACCCAGTACAGCGGCAGACCGATCACGATCACCACCAGGAAGAGCAAGCCGAGCAGCTGCACTCGCTCGAGCCGACTGCCCTCGAGGACCTCGTCGTCGTAGTAGGGCTTGCGATTGGCGGCGAGCTCGATCTCGGAACCGAGCTCGGGCTGCGTGGCGCGGCGGTTGGCGAAGAAGTAGACGACCCATCCGACCACGGTGATGGCGAAGATGATCCACGCGATGGAGGTTGTGGCAGCAGCGAACATCGGGCTCATACGCAGTGCGGTCCTTCCGCTTCCTGACCGGTGGTGTTGGTGCCGATCGGCTGGCCCGGGTACACCGTGCCGGTGTCGATGACGACATCGCCGCTGGAGCTGATGGTGAGCGCGAAGTGGTCCATGCCGCGCGGCGCCGGGCCGGCCTTCTTCTCGCCGACTCGGTTGTACTGCGACCCGTGGCACGGGCACTCGAACCACTGGCTGCTGGTGCAGCTGGGAACGCGGCAGCCGAGGTGCGGGCACTTCTGGTACATGGCGATGAGGCCTTGCTCGAGACCGGCGAGGACCGCTGGTTGATACGCAGCCTCTGCTTTCGGCAGCGCGCCCGATGGGTACTCGGTGATCCACGACCGAGCCTCGGCTGCCGAATCGACCCGATGATCTCGTCGCGCTTGCCGACGCGCACCTTGCCACCGAAGCCGCCCACCGCGAACGGCCACAGGAAGGCGACGAAGCTGGCCGCGGCGAAGGTGAGCAGGCTGACGCTGGTGAGGCTGACGGTGGCCCGGTTGAAGAACTGCCGCCGGGTGACGCCGAGCGCTTCGGGATCGGGTGGCACCCAGATCACCGGTGCCACCGAAGCGACAGGCTGGAGCGAGGCGCTGCGATCGGTGACAGCGGAACGTTCGATGTCGCGGCCCGTTGGCGCCGCGGGCAGATCGATCTCCGCGTCGCGATCGCGGCGGCGGGTCTCGCGGCTCAGCGCACCCGCGCCGCGAACGTCGCTGCGCTTGGCGGTGGCGACGAAGCCGACCGCGGCGAGGACGACTACGGCGGCGATGACGATGCCGATGACTGTTGCTGCGTTCATGCCGGCCTCAGAGCTCGAAGAACAGGCCGTCGCGCCACGGCAGGGTGAAGTTGAAGCCCGGACCGCGGAAGAACGAGCCGATGATGACGAGGACCGACCAGAACATGAGGTGCACGGTCATCAGCGAGATCGCGAACTTCCGGTCCTCCGGTTTGTTGGACGGGTTCCTGTCGATGAACGGGGCGAAGATGAGCACGATCATGCCGACGCCGGGAATCGTGACCCCGGCGACCATCGGGTGGAACATCGTGAGCAGTTCCTGCAGGCCGAGGAAGTACCACGTGACGAAGATCGAGAACACGAGTGTGAAGGCGGTCATCGCGAGGGCCGCCACGAATTCGACGGCGAGCAGGTGCGGCCAGGTGTGCACCTTGTCGACCGGGGTGGCCTTCACCTCTTGGATCGAGCCGCTCTTGACCACGGTGAGCAGCCGCTGGGTGTTGCCGCCGGGGCCGGCGCCGACGGGGAGGCCGCCACCGGCAGGAGCGGCGGCGACCACGCTGGCGACCTTCTCTTGCACGGCTACACCGCCACGGGAGTCGGAACCGCCTGATTCGCCGTCGTCGGCCTTGGACTTCGCGGCCCGGCTGCGCTCGAGCAGGTGCGCCGGGATGCGCGGATCGGCAGCCTCGGCCGGTTCGGCGGAGGACGGGGCCGCGGCTGATGGCTCGGCGTCGGCGGCAGACTTCTCGCGGGCGGCCTGGGCCCGCTTCAGCAGGTGCTCGGGGATCTCAGTCACGGAATCCTCCCTGGAATCGATCAGTCGTCACAGCGGACCCGAGATCCCGCCGTCTTTGCGCACTCGCCAGAAGTGCACCGCCATGAAGATGACGATGACGAACGGCAAGAACAGCACGTGGAGCACGTACCATCGCAACAGCGTCTCGGGGCCGATCTCCTTGCCGCCGAGCAGCACGAACCGCACCTCGCTGCCGAACACCGGGGTGTATCCCATCATGTTGGTGCCCACCGTGACCGCCCACAGTGCCAGCTGATCCCACGGCAGCAGGTAGCCGGTGAAGCTGAGCAGGAGCGTGAGCATGAGCAGCACCACGCCGATCACCCAGTTGAACTCGCGCGGTGCCTTGTAGGCGCCGTGGTAGAAGACGCGGGCCATGTGCAGGAACACCGTGAGCACCATCAGGTGCGCGCCCCAGCGGTGCATGTTCCTGACCAGCAACCCGAACGTGACCGAGGTCTGCAGGTTGGCGATGTCGTTCCACGCCTGGGTGGCCTCGGGCCGGTAGAAGAACATCAAGAAGATGCCGGTGACGGTGAGCAGGATGAACAGGAAGAAGCTGAGACCACCAAGGCACAGCGTGTAGCTGACCTTCACCGCATGGCGCTTCACCTTCACCGGGTGCAGGTGGTAGAGAACCGAGTTCATCACCACGTAGCTGCGGTTGCGGGGGCTGTCGGTGTAACCCTTGCGGAAGATCGAACCGGGTCGGAAGATGCTGTTCCACACCTGGCTGCCCTGCACGTCGCCGACCGCCTTGGTGGCGCGGTCCTTTGCCGTGGGGCGAGGTGTGTCGTCGATGATCTTGGCCATCTGGGGTTGTCCTCGTTCGCTTCTTTCGTTCTACAGCCGCAGGCCGTAGGCATAGCCGTGGTTGTTGGTACGGATGTGGGCGTCGCCGGAGTTGGCCGGGGCACCGACCTTGCCGAGGATGATGACCCCCGTGGGGCACCGGTCGACGCAGAGCGCGCAGCGGGTGCAGATGTCGTCGTCGATGATGAACAGCACCTCGTCGCTGGGATCGACGCCGGGCCGTTCGGTGCCGGTGGCATCGGCGATCGCCGATGGGTTCACCATGTGGATGCACTTCCACGGGCAGATGTCGACGCAGCCCTCGCACATGATGCACTCGGTCTGGTCGATGTGGATGAACTGCTTGGGCTTGACGGCCTTGGCCAGGTAGTCGGCATCGACCTCGACGAGTTGGTACGCGTCGGTGTAGGGCATCAACGGCGGGTTCGCGTCGGTGCGGGCCATGACGTCAGGCCTTCTTCACCAGCGGGCGGCCATAGGTGGACGTGGCCACTTCGGTCGACTTCGTGGCGCCGCGCTTCTGCCACTTGCTCCACAGGAAGATCAACAGGCCGAAGTACCACACGTGGATGAGCACGACGACGGTGTCGCGGATGGCCTCGTACTGCAACGTCATCGGGAAGAAGCCGCCGAGCGCCTTCGGCTTGAGGAGGTCGAACGGTCCGTACAAGATCTTGGCCTTGTTCCACCCGAGGTTCTTGTCGGCGTGGTCGATGAACTGGTGCGGCACGACGCCGAACGCCAGGAACATGACGCCGAACGCGAACGTGGCGGCCAGCATCGCCTCACCCCAGGTGACCGGGGTGCCGATCGGGCGACGCCTGCCGTACGGAATCGACAACAACGCGAGGCCTGTCGAGAGGAAGAACGAGAAGAGGAACGCCTGGTTCACCCCTGGCCATCTCAGCACATCGATTGCAAGCTGCACGCTGGCGTCGCTCCCTGTTTCCAGTCCGGGTTCCGGTCCGGCCTCGTGAATTCCTGCACGAACACTAGTCACCACACCCGGGGGTGACACCAGTTCACAGCCCGAATGGCGAGTTGGCGCGCGCCAACTCGATGATGTGGTGATCGGTCTACCAGCCGCGAGCGACGATGGCCACGG
>VFMC01000416.1 GCA_006515795.1 Acidimicrobiaceae bacterium
CTCCTGGCCCTGCGAGACGGTCGCGGGCGCAATGAACCTGGCCTGCGAAAGAGCGGCCCGCAGACGCACCGTCACGCCGGACGGCAGTGACCGGGAGGCGCTCGCGTCGGCGCCGGAGTTCGCGTCTCTCGCGCTCACCGACAGGGTCGCCCCTCGCTCGCCCGCCACGCTCGCGAGGTTCACGGAGACGTCATAGGCAAACGTGGCCGTCGCCCCCCCCGGAAGCGATGCAGGGTTCCCCGCTGCGGGGGTCGCGACCATGCCGTCACCTCCGAAGGTCAGCGCCGTTGCCTCGATGTTGGCCGTCGCTTCGCCGCCGTTGGCGACCACGACACTCGCCCGGAAAGACTGGCCCTGCGACACCTCGGCCGGCGCCGCGAGATCGCCGAGTGAGATCGCGGCGGCCGCCTGCACCGTCACCCCGGGTGCGAGCGCCTGCATGAGGCCCGCGTCCGCGCCGGAGTTGGTGTCCTGAGCGCTCACGGCCAGGGTCGCCGTGAGAACGCCCGTCGAAGCAGCCGGACCCACGACCACATCATAAGCCAGCGTCACGGCCGCACCACCGGCGACAGAAGCCGGGTTGCCGGCGGCAGGTGCCGCCGTCAGGCCGGAGCCACCGAACGTGAGCGTGGCTGAGCCGATCGCAGCCGTCGCCTCGCCGGTATTGGCGAGGACGACGTTGGCGTGGAAACCCTGCCCACGGGAGACAGGTGAGGTCGACATCAGGTTGCCGGCCGTCAGCGCGGCCGGCACCTGGACGGTGATGGCGGGCGCGAGCATCTGGGTCGAACTGGTGTCGACGCCGGAGAAGTGGTCCTTGGCACTCACGGCCAGCGTCGCCGTCCGGACACCGGAGGCGGCGGTCGAACTCACGGAGACCTCGTACGCGAGCGTCGCCGTGGTTCCCCCCGCGACCGATGCCGGGTTGCCCGGCGCCGGCGTCGCCGTCACGCCGCTGCCGCTGAAGCTCAGAGCGGTGGCGGTGATATCGGCCGTCGCGGCTCCCGGGTTCGTCACCACGACCGACGCCGAGAAGACCTGACCCCGAGAGACCGTAGCGGGAGCGACCAGGGAACCGAAGGCAATTTCACCGGGCCTGAGCACGTTGACGAAGGAGGACAGTGACGTCGTCATACCGGCATCGGCGCCCGAGTTGTGATCCCGGCCGGTCAGGGCAAGGCTGGCGGTGTGGGCGCCCGTCGCCGCATCCGGAGCGACCGACACGTTATAGGCGAAGGTCACCATCGTTCCGCCGGCAATGGCGGTCGGGTTGCCCGGATCGGGCATGGCCGTCACCCCACTGCCGCTGTAGCCGAGCGCGGCAGCCGTGACGTCGATCGTGGCGCCGCCCGTGTTGGCGACCTCGACCTTGGCCGTGAACGACTGCCCCTGGGTGGCGCTGCCCGGCGCCGAGAAACTCCTGACAGAGAGGGAGGGGATCGTCTGTACCGTGAGGCCAGGCGAGAGCGCCTGCGCCGCACTCGCGTCGGCCGAGGAATTGTCGTCCCGAGCGCTGACCGTCAACGAAGCCGTCCTGACGCCCGGGTTCGCGCTGGAACTCACGGCGACGTCGTAGCTGAACGTCGACGTCATCCCGCCGGCGAGCAGCGCCGGGTTCGAGGACGACGGCGTCACGGTCAGGCCGGTCCCGCTGAAGGTGAGCGCGGTCGCCGTGAGATCGGCCGTGGCCTCTCCCGTGTTGGTCAGGACGACGCTGGCGGTGAAGGCCTGGCCGCACGACACCAGGGGTGGCACAGTGAGGGGGCTGAACGAGAAGGCCGGCACGGTCTGCACCGTGACCTGCGGCGACAGGGCACGAGAGACGGCGATACCGGCACCGGAGTTGGCGTCCTTGGCATCGATCGTCAGCGTGGCCGTTCGTGCGCCCGCCGTGGCGGTCGAACTCACCGTGACCGCGTAGCTCAACGTTGCCGTTGCCCCTCCCGCCAGCGTCGCCGGGAGTGTGGAGGCAGAGGTCGCCGTCA
>VFMC01000417.1 GCA_006515795.1 Acidimicrobiaceae bacterium
CGCGACCGTCGACCGGACCTCCGTCGTCGACCCGGCGGGCAACTCGCAAACGGCCGACCACGTGACCACGGGGCTCGTGGACACGAGCGCGCCGACGGCGTCGTTGACGTTCAACCGTCCCGCGCGGCTTTACCGGGGCGGAGCCCTCGCCGTGACGGCGACCTTCTCCGAGCCCATCACGCCCGGCGTACCGTCGCTCTCGTCGAGCGGGAGAACGGGCGGCGTCACCCTGACCGGCGTCGCGATGACGCAGGGCGCGGACCGCTCGGTCTGGACCTGGCAGACGACCCTCCAGCTCGACGACTCCCAGGGGCCGCAGTCGTTCACCCTGACCGCGAGCGACGCGGCGGGCAACGACCTGACGGAGCAGCCCACCGGCAACACCTACCTCGTGGCCACGGCGGGGCTGGCGGCCACGCTCACCTACAGCAAGGCGGGCCGGTTCATCATCACGGCGACGTTCACCGAGCCTGTTTCGCCAACGGCGCCTGGCATCACCGTCACCGGCACGACCGGGGGCGCGAGTGTCGCCGCCCAGCCGATGACGTCGACCGGCGACCTCACCGTCTGGACCTGGCAGACGATGTTGCGGCAGGACGACACGCAGGGGGTTCACCTCGTCACCCTGGGTGCCACCGGCGAGGCCGGCAACGAACTCAGCGTGCAGCCTCTCGACAGCAGCTTCACCGTCGATACGGTCCCGCCCGGGCTCGCCTCGCTGTCGTTCAGCCAGAGTGAGAGCTACCTGCGACCTGGGCCGCTCTCGGTCACGGCCGACTTTACCGAGTCGCTGGCCTCTGGAGTCACGCCGGCGTTGACCTTCGAGCCGGCGGCGAACTTCACGCCGGCCGGGCCGGGCCCGTCGCGCCTGAGCCCCAGCCGGTTCCTCTTCTCGACCGTGGTGGGAGGCAGCACGCCGCAGGGAGGCGTCCCCTATTCGGCCACGCTTGGCCGCACGACGGTCGTGGACCGGGCCGACAACTTGCTGACCGCCGACCATCTGACAAGCGGAACAGTCGACGGCAACCTCCCGGCGTCGCTGGCGGTGGGTGCCTTCGCGTCGCCGGCCGACGTGACCCGAGGGCAGGTGTTCGAGGCCTCGGTCGTCGTGACGAACGTCGGCCAGACGACGGCCGACCTCACCTCCACAACGCTCGCGTTCAGCGGGACCGGCCTGGCGGCGGTGCCCGACGGCGCGAACCCGACGGCGCTGGCCGGCGGCGTCAGCGCGACCTTCCGCTACACGGTCACAGTCGGGACCACGGCTTCCGCCGACGCTCGCACAGCCCGATTGACCGTCCTGGCCAGAGACCGGGTCGGCGGCGGCGACGTGAGCATCCTGCAACGCATGTTGACGCCGCAGGTGACGGTACACCTCCCAGCGGCGCTCTCCGCGGGCGCCTTCACCGTTCCCGCAGCGGTGTCGCAGGGTCAGGCGTTCTCGGCCTCCGTCGTGCTCGCGAACACGGGCCAGGCGACGGCGCTCATCGCCTCGACCACGCTCGCGTTCGGCGGCACGGGCGTGACAGCCGTGCCCGGTGGAATGAATCCGCCGTCGCTCGCCGGAGGTGTGAGTGCGACCTTCCGGTACACGGTGACGGCCGCCGGCTCGGCCGCGCCCGGTCCGCGCGCCGCGGCCTTGACCGTCGTGGCCAGGGATGCGATTTCCAACGCCGACGCTGGGCTGGCCGGGTTGGGCCTGTCCCCGCAAGTGACGGTACAGAGACCGGCCGAGCTGGAACTGGTGTCGGTCGATACGCCGGCCGTTACTGTCAATCGCGGCCAGAGGGGACTGGGAGTGGCGGTGCGCATGCGCAACCCGGGCGAAGCCGCGGCCTCGCTCACGGCGATCGCCCTCACCTTCTCGGCGGGCGGCCAGGACCGGGCCTTCGACTACGCGGTGACGCCGGCCCAGGGCGGGGTGACGCTCACCGGAGGAACGACGGCGGTACTCGCCTTCACCGTGGACGTGAGCCCAGCCGCGTCGCTCGGGCCGGTGACGCTCGACGCCCGGCTCGAAGGCTGCGACGCGAATTCCGGGGTCGTCCTCTCGGACGGCTCGGCCAGCCTGGGCGACGCCTGGACCGTGAAAGAGCCCGTGGAGTTCTCGCTGGGGCCGCTCTCGAGCCCGGAACGCGTGTCGCAGGGCCAGACCTTCGGCGCCTCCGTCACGCTCGCCATCGCCGCCGGCCAGTCGGTCGCCGTGACTTCCACGTCGCTGCTCTTCGCCGGAGGCGGCCTGACCGCCACGCCGGAGGGTTCGAACCCGGTGACCCTGGCGGGAGGCGTCACCGCGACCTTCCGCTACGTGGTCGCGGTCGACGCGGCTGCCGCGACGGGCGCTCGCACGGCGACGCTGACCGTGCAGGCG
>VFMC01000029.1:0-13767 GCA_006515795.1 Acidimicrobiaceae bacterium
GCTGCCGGTGCCGGGGCGAACCGGTACAGGCCGCGCATGATCTCGTGGGTGAGGGCGGGGTTGTCCGACCGTGCCGGCATGACGTAGTTCTCGTTGTACAGCGTGAGGTAGTAGAAGACGTCGGGTTCCTCGCCGGTGTCGCCGTACATCCGCTCCAAGCCGGCCTGCACGATGGCTGCCACCTCGTAGGCGAACGCCGGGTCGTAGGCCTGCACCGGTGGGACGGTGGAAGCGAGCACCAGCGAGTGACCGTCCTGGTGCTGCAAGCCCTCACCCATCAAGGTGGTGCGACCGGCCGTGGCGCCCATGAGGAAGCCTCGCGCCCGGCAGTCGGCCGCCTGCCAGATCATGTCGCCGACACGTTGAAAGCCGAACATCGAATAGAACGTGTAGAACGGCACCATCGGGAAACCGCGGGTGGAGTAGCTGGTGCCGGCGGCGATGAAGCTGGCCATCGAGCCTGCTTCGGTGATGCCCTCCTCCAGGATCTGGCCGTCGCTGGCCTCGGTGTACGACAGCAGCAGGTCGTGATCGACGGGCTGGTACTTCTGACCCTGGGACGCGTAGATCTTCAGCTCACGAAACAGTGAGTCCATGCCGAACGTGCGTGCCTCGTCGGGGATGATCGGCACGACGTGCCTGCCGAAGCCCTCGTCGCGGGCGAGGTTGCGCAGCAGACGGGTGAAGCTCATCGTCGTGCTGACCTCCTGGTTGCCCGAGCCCTTGGCGAGCTCGTCGAACGAGGCATGGGCGGGCAGCGGGAGCGGCTTCTTGGGGCTCATCCGCCGCTTGGGGATCGAGCCACCGAGGGCGCGACGCCGCTCGACCATGTACTGGTACTCGATCGAATCCTCGGCCGGTCGGAAGTACGGAGGTAGGTCGCCCTCGAAGGCCTGGTCGGGGATCTCGTCGTGCATGTACAGCCGGTCGCGCAACGCGAGCAGCTGATCTTTGGTCATCTTCTTGATCTGGTGCGTGGCGTTGCGGCCCTCGATGCCGGGACCGAGCGTCCAACCCTTGATCGTCTTGCACAAGATCACCGTGGGGGCGCCGGTGCCGAGGTTCTCGGTGGCTGCCTTGTACGCGGCGTAGAGCTTGCGGTAGTCGTGCCCACCGCGAGGCAGGTTGACGAGGTCGGCGTCGGTGAGGTGCTGCACCATCTGACGCAAGCGAGGATCGGGCCCGAAGAAGTTGTCGCGGATGAACGCGCCGTCCTCGATGCTGTAGCGCTGGAACTCGCCGTCGACGGTGGTGTTGAGCCTGTTGAGCAGCACGCCGTCTTTGTCTGCGGCGAGCAGCCCATCCCACTTCGAACCGTGGATCACCTTGATGACGTTCCAGCCGGCGCCGCGGAACACGGCCTCGAGCTCTTGGATGATCTTGCCGTTGCCGCGCACCGGGCCGTCGAGGCGCTGCAGGTTGCAGTTGACGACGAAGATGAGGTTGTCGAGCTTCTCGCGACTGGCGAGCGACAGCGCGCCGAGCGATTCGGGCTCGTCGCACTCGCCATCGCCGAGGAACGCCCACACCCGGCTCTGGCTGGTGTCGTCGAGCTGGCGGTTCAGCAGGTAGCGGTTGAAGCGGGCGTGGTACAGCGCCGTCAGTGGCCCCAAGCCCATCGACACCGTCGGGAACTCCCAGAACTCGGGCATGAGACGGGGATGCGGGTAGCTCGACAGGCCGCGGCCGTCGCGGCCGATCTCGCGGCGGAAGTGATCGAGATCGTCGTCGGTGAGGCGGCCCTCCATGAACGCTCGGGCGTAGGCCCCCGGCGCGGCGTGGCCCTGCATGTACACGTGGTCGCCGGCGTTGCCGTCGTCTTTGCCGCGAAAGAAGTGGTTGAACCCGATCTCGTACAGCGAGGCCGAGCTGGCGAACGTGCTGAGATGGCCGCCGATGCCGTCGGCCATCTTGTTGGCCCGCACCACCATCGCCGCCGCGTTCCATCGCACGAAGGCGCGGATCCGCCTCTCGATGTACTCGTCGCCGGGGAACCACGGCTCGGCCTCGCGTGGGATCGTGTTGACGTAAGGCGTGCTGACGGTGGCGGGGAAGCTCACTTGACTCTCGCGGGCACGCTCGAGGAGCTTCGACAACAAGAACCGCGCCCGCGGCTTGCCGTGCGAATCGATGACTGCGTCGAGGCTGTCGAGCCACTCCAAGGTCTCGCCGGGGTCGCTGTCTGGGAGTTGGTTGACGTAGCCGTCGAAAATCATGAGGCGTATTCTCGCATGCCTACCCGCCGGTAACCACGGGGCTCTCTACAGTGTTGGAGATGTCGGTCATCAACAGCCTGGTCATCTACACCGATGGCGCCTGCTCCGGCAACCCCGGGCCGGGCGGTTGGGCATGGGCGATCGCTCCCGAGGGAGCGGTGCACGGCTCCGGTGGCGAGGCGCGCAGCACCAACCAGCGCATGGAGGTGCTCGCCGTGCTCGAGGCGCTCCGGACCAACCCCGGCGAGCTGACGATCGTGAGCGACTCCACCTACGTGGTGAACTGCTTCCGCGACCGGTGGTGGGTGCGTTGGAAGGCGAACGGGTGGAAGAACTCGAAGAAGGAGCCGGTGGCCAACCTCGATCTCTGGAAGCCGTTGATCGAGCTGTACGAGCAACGGCGCCCGTCGTTCAAGTGGGTGAAGGGTCACTCCGGCGACCGGATGAACGATCTGGTACAGCCGCAGCAGCAGCCGCCGGTGAGCCGGCCCGGCAGGAGTCACTGTTCGACTGATGGTCGCCGCCGATGCCCGACCGCCCGCCGAACCGATACCGGGTGGCGTGCAGTCGATCTCCGATCTGATCGCGGAGCGGGCCAAGGTACACCCGGCGCGCGATGCGCTGATCGACTCTCGTCAGCGGTTGAGCTACGCCGAAGTCGAGTCGCTGTCGCGGCGGTGGGCGTACGCGTATCACGCTCTCGGGCTGCGGGCCGGCAACCGCGTCGCCGCTTCGATGGGCAACTCCGTCGAGCTCGTCATGAGTCACCTGGCCGCGATGCGCGCCGGGCTGGTGTGGGTCGGGGTGAATCGTGCGCTCGCCGCGGTGGAGCGCGACGAGATCCTGCGCGACAGCGGCGCATCGGTCCTGCTCGTATCGGGATCCGAGCTCGAGGTCGCCGGCGGTTGCCGAGTGGTCGACGCCGGCGGAGACGCGTGGCGAAGGTTGGTCGCCGCGGCGCCGTCGGTCGACCTGCCGACGATCGACCCCTTCGCGGCCGCGGCCATCGCCTACACCAGCGGTACCACCGGCCGCCCGAAGGGTGTGGTCCACAGCCAGCGGAACATGCTGCTGCCTGGCGTCGTGGCCCGTGCTCGCGGCGAGGGGGAAGGACGCATCGGCATGTACCTGCCGCTCACGTCGCTGAACATGCAGGTGCTCGGCCCCGTGTACGCCCTGGTGCACGGGGTGCGCTGCGTGTGCATCGAGCAGACCGACGCGGCATCGGTGGTTGCAGCCGTGGAGGCAGAAGGCATCGAACGGATGAGCGCAACCGCCGCCACCGTGTACGACCTCGTGGTGGGTGAGAACATCATGCCGTCGGAGCTGGCCTCGCTCAGGGCACTCACCGTCGGTGGATCGAGCACGCCCGACTGGTTGGTCGATGCCTACTTCGACAAGTTCGGCGCCCGGTTCCTTTCGGGGTACGGGCTCACCGAGGCGCCGGGCAGCGTTACCAGGGAGCGAGCCGATCGCGCCCACGTCCTCGGTAGCGCTGGGCCCGCGCTGGCCCAGTTCGAGCTCGCAGTGATCGACGACGACGGGCAGGTGCTTCCAGCAGGCGAGGTGGGCGAGATCTGTCTGCGGGCCTCCACCACGGGGCCCTTCGCCAGGGTGTACACGCCGATGCTCGGGTACTGGAACCAGCCGGAGGCCGGCGCCGTGGCCCTGCGCGCCGGTTGGTTGCACACCGGCGACATCGGGCGACTCGGCGCCGACGGAGATCTGTTCGTCGAGGATCGGCGCGACGATCTGATCGTGCGCGGGGGCACCAACGTCTATCCGGCCGAGATCGAACGGGTGCTGCTGGCCGACGTGCGGGTAGCGCACTGCGCCGTCGTCGCTCGTTCCGATCTCCGCCTCGGGCAGTTGCCGGTGGCGTTCGTCCAGCTCAGACCGGGTGCTTCGATGTCGACCGACGACGTCCTGGCGTTGTGTGTGGCCTCGCTGGCGAAGTACGAGGTGCCGGTCGATGTTCGCTTCGTGGCTGACTTCACCCGCAACGCGATGGGCAAGATCGTGCGCGCCGAACTGCGCACCCTGCTCCGAGCCGAGGGTTTGGGTGCACCCCGTCCAGGAGTCGCCAAACACTCGGGTCGACACGGACGACTCGGGTGACGCCCGCAGACTCGGGTGAGGCCTGCTGACTCGGGTGAGAACTGGGGCTGGGCTCCGGCTTGGTGCCCGCCACGGGGGTACGCCTAACGTCGGGCGCCATGGACATCAATGGCGCAAGCGCAATCGTCACCGGTGGAGCCTCCGGCATCGGGGCCGCAACGGCCCGACTGCTCGCCTCCAAGGGAGCGTTGGTCGTGGTGGCCGACCTGCAAGAGGACAAGGGAACAGCATTGGCCGACGAGATCGGCGGTTCGTTCTGCAAGGTCGACGTCACGAACACCGACGACATCATCAACGCCGTCGAGATGGCCAAGAGCATGGGACCGCTGCGCGTTCTGGTGAACTCGGCCGGCATCGGGTGGGCCCAGCGCACCGTTGGCAAGGACGGCTCGTATGAGTCCGCAGCCAATCTCGACGCGTTCAAGAAGGTGATCGCGATCAACCTGATCGGCAGCTTCGATTGCATTCGAATCGCGGCGACGGCGATGAGCACCACCGAACCGATGGAGTATGGCGAGCGCGGCGCGATCGTGAACATCGCCTCGGTAGCGGCCTTCGACGGCCAGATCGGGCAGGCGTCGTACTCGGCTTCGAAGGGCGGTGTCGTGGGCATGACCCTGCCGGTCGCCCGCGACCTCGCCGCAGTTGGCGTGCGCGTCAACACCGTCGCTCCCGGGCTGATCGACACACCGATCTATGGCCAGGGAGAAGGGAGTGAGGCGTTCAAGCAGAACCTGCAGAAGGGCGTGCTGTTCCCACAGCGCCTCGGGTTCCAGCACGAACTGGCCTCGATGGTCGTGGAGTGCATCACCAACAGCTACATGAACGCCGAGACCATCCGCGTCGACGGCGGCATCCGGATGCAGCCCAAGTGAGCCACGGAAGCGGTGGTTCGTGAGCCCGACCGGGTCGGCCGGCGGGCGGGACTCACGAACGGGGAGCTCCGTGAGAGCGTGACCGGGTCGGCCGGTCCGACCGTGAGCGGCTACAGCCCCAGCGCGGCGTGGGGCTCACGGACAGGGAGCCGCGTGAGCGGCGACAGCCACGGTGCGGCGTGGGGCTCACGGATCACCTGAGCTGGGTCACGTGAGCTGCGGGGGAGTTAGGTGGTGTAGTCGGCGTTGATCCGAACGTAACCATCGGTGAGGTCGCAACCCCACACGGTGGCATCGGCCTGGCCGGCACCGAGGCTCACGTGGATGCGCACCTCGTCGCCGCCCATGTACTCGGTGAGTGCGGCCAGGCCGGCGTCGCCCACCGCCGCCGGGTAGACCTCCTGCTCGCCGAAGCGGATGACCACGGCCGACTGGTCGATCTCCGCGGCCGTCGTGCACTTGCCGATCGCCATCGCCACCCGGCCCCAGTTGGGATCGGCGCCGTGCACCGCGGTCTTCACCAACGGTGAGTTGACGATCGCCTTGGCGACGGTTCGGGCCTGCTGGGGTGACCCGGCGCCGTCGACGAGCACCTCGATGAGCGTCTCGGCGCCCTCGCCGTCGCGGGCCACCTGCTTGGTGAGCGACAACGCCACCTCGTGCAAGGCCTGCTCGAAGCGGTGCCCATCGACGCGACCCGCCGCGCCGCTGGCCATGATGATGGCCGTGTCGCTGGTGGAAGTGTCGGTGTCGATCGACACGCAGTTGAAGGTTCGCCCGATCACCCGACGGAACACGCGGTCGAGCTTGTCGGCATCGACTGCCGCGTCGGTGAAGAACAAGGTGATGAGCGTGGCCATGTTCGGTTCGATCATCCCGACCCCTTTGGCCACGCCCACGATGCGGGCCGCGCCGAGCTGAGCGGCGGCAGTCTTCATGACGGTGTCGGTGGTCATGATGCCTCGCGCCACGTCGGTCGCGTCGAAGTCGGTCAGTGCAGCCGGCAGGGCCGCGATTCCGGCCCGCAGGCGATCCATCGGGTAGCGCCGCCCGATCACGCCGGTCGAAGCGATCAGCACGTCGGAAGGCCGGAACCCGAGACGGCCGGCCACCGCGGCGACGACCTCCTCGGTGTCGGCGAGTCCCCCCGCGCCGGTGGCCACGTTGGCGTTCTTGGAGATCACGACCACGGCCTGGGCGGTCTGGTCGGCGATGTTGGCGCGGCTCACCACGACGCTCGGCCCGGCGAAGCTGCTGGTGGTGAACAGCCCGGCGGCCGCGCATGGGTCATCGGCGGCCACCACGACGAAGTCGTCGGTGGCGTCCTTGATGCCAACGTTGGAGACATGGCAACTGAAGCCGCGTGGCAGCGGTAGAGGCGGGGGTGGTGCTTCGGTCACGATGGTGAAGTGTGCTGCCCGGCGAGGGCGGCGCGCACCTTCGTGAATGCCGAAGCCACTGCCCGTACTTCGCCGGCGGTGAGCAGATCGATGAAGTGCCGGCGGACGCCGCGCAGGTGGAACGGCGCGGCTCGTTCGAGAACGGCGTAACCGTCGTCGGTGAGCACGGCAAGCATCACCCGACGGTCGTCGTCGGACGCCTCGCGGCTCACCAGGCCGGTGGACACGAGACCGTCGAGCCGGCGGGTGAGTCCGCTCGGTGACAGGCCGAGCTGGCCGGCGAGATCGCACATCCGCATCCGCCGGTCCGACCGGTCGCTGAGCCGCACGAGCACCTCGTAGTCGCCCATCGTGAGGCCGAATGGCACGAGGTCGGCTTCGAGCGCGTGCTGGAGATCGTTGATGCAGTCGATGTACGAACGCCACGCAATCATCTCGGTCGGGTCGAGCCAGCGGGTCACCGCGGTCTCGGTCGAGGCTGCAGCAGGGGGCATGACCACATCCTAACCAGTTCATGTCGGCAACAGTTGCGATCGCAAGCAATTGCCCCTACAATAGTTGTCATCGCAACGAACGGCGGCATGCCGCCGGCCAACACCAAGGAGATCCCCCATGTCGAACCTCACCGAACAGTCACCCCGCACCGACCTGACCGGCCTGGCCGTCGGCACCTGGAACGTCGACGCCAGCCACTCCAGCGTCGGCTTCGTGGCTCGCCACCTGATGGTCACCAAGGTGCGCGGCCGGTTCACGTCGTTCAGTGGCAGCGTCACCATCGCTGCCGACCCTTTGCAGTCGACGGTGCAAGCCACCGTCGATCTCGCGTCGGTCGCCACCGGCGACGACGGTCGCGACGGGCACCTTCGCTCGGCCGACTTCTTCGACGTCGAGCAGTTCCCCACGATGACGCTCGTGAGCACGAGCCTGCGCCCCGCCGGAAGTGACTACCTGCTCGACGGCGACCTCACCATCAAGGGCATCACCAAGCCGGTCACGTTCGTCCTCGAGTTCGGCGGTGTGGCCACCGACCCGTGGGGCAACACCAAGGTCGGCTTCAGCGCAGAGACCGAGATCAACCGCAAGGACTGGGGCCTCGAGTGGAACATGGCGCTGGAGACCGGCGGGGTGGTCGTCGGTGAGAAGATCAAGATCCAACTCGACATCCAGGCCGTGAAGGCCTGATCCCGGCATTCGGCGCGGAGGAACGCACCATGACCATCAAACGGCTCAACCACGCAGTGCTGTGGGTGCGCGACGTTTCGGCGTCGGCGGCCTTCTATCGGGACGTTCTCGGGTTCGAGATCGTCGTCGACATGGGCGGGCAGGGTGCGTTCCTCCGTGCCGACGGGTCAACCAACGACCACGACCTCGGGTTGTTCTCGGTGGGTCAGCGCCCGGCACCGGCGCCACACTCGCCAGGGCTCTACCACCTGGCCTGGCAGGTGCACACCATCGACGATCTGGCTGCCGCACGGGTCAAGCTGCTCGCCGCCGGATCGCTCGTCGGCGAGAGCGACCACGGAGTGAGCAAGAGCCTGTACGCCAAGGACCCCGACGGCATCGAGTTCGAAGTGATGTGGGCCGTGCCACGCGACTCGTGGCCCGACGTTCCCTTCACCGGTCGCCTCGATCTCGCGGCCGAGATCGCCCGCTGGACCAGCGTGGACACCGCCGGTCAGTAGCCCGGTCAGCAAGCCGAGAGGCCAGCTCACCTCCGGGGCACGGTCAGGCAGTGAACGCGGCGACTGCCTCACCACATCGACGCCCCGAGAACAATGCGCCCTGGATCGACCCGGTGTCGCGGTGATCGCCGCACACGAACATCCCGCCGCCCAGCGACACCCGCTGCCTGGGACGAAGCGGCGGCGGTTGCTCCGGCAGGGCGTGGGCGATGCGATACGTGCGCAAAGTGCGCCACGCATCGACCTCGGCTCCCCACCAACCGGCAAGCTGGGCACGGGCGAGCCGGGCGAGCTCGTCGGCGTCGACCGTGGCGGCGGGCCCGGCGACGGCCGCGGCGATGAGGTGCTGGCCCGCCGGCGCGTACGTGGGTGCCACGTTGCTGGTCACGGCAACGCTCGACACCGGTCCGGTGCCGTCGCCGTCGAGCAACACGTGTCGACTCTCGGTGGGCGCGATCGGCGCGGCGAAGTAGACGCACGCTGCCGGCCGCGACGCAACGGCGGGCAACCCGAGCAACCGGCTGGCCACCGGACCTTCGGTGGCGACGATCACGGTGCGTGCCCGCAGCAGGCCACCGCCCGACAGACGGACCGTCGTGCCGTCGACGGACGTGACGGTGGTGCCGAGTCGAATGGTGCCGGGGTTGAGTCGATCGGCGAGCTGGGCGGGTATCGCCCCGATGCCGGCGGCGGGCAGGGCTGCGTCGCCCTCGGAGAGCATCCGCAAGATGATGTCGAACATGCGCGACGACGTACCGAGTGCCGGATCGAGCAGGATCGCACCGCACAGCGGGCGTAAGAACCGGTCGATCGCGGTGGTGGAGAACCCGCGATCGAGCAGTGCTGCCGCGATGGTGGCGTCGGGTTGGCGGAGCAACGCAGCCGCTTCGCCGCGACGCACATGGCCGCGGAGACGGGCGAAGCGCAACTTGTCGACCGGCGAGCCGATCGGGGCGCCCATCGTGGAGAAGACCGTGGCCGGCGACCGGAACGGATCGCCGATGACGTGGAACCGCCGCGCCAGGTGCAGCTCGACCCCTGACTCGAACTTCTTCAGTGCGAGGGCAGCACCGTCGAGCTGTCGCGTTGCTTCTGGATATGCCGTGAGCAGCACCTGGAACCCGCGATCGAGCAGGAACCCATCGACGCGGTCGGTGCGCACGCGCCCACCGACTCCATCACCGGCTTCGAGGAGCGTGACGGTGCGCCCGGCTCGTTGCAGCGTGAGCGTGGCGCTCAGGCCGGCGAGACCTGCGCCGACGACCACCGCGTCGACATCGGCCCTCATCGGCCGAGTATGGCGCGCAACGCCGGCTCGAGGGTGGAGTGTCGGAAGACGTAGCCATCGGCGAGCAGCCTCGACGGGAGTACGCGCTGGCCGCTGAACAGCAACGCATCGGCCAGTTCCCTACCGAGCAACAGCCTCGGGCCGAACGCCGGGATCGGCAGCACGGTCGGTCGGCGGAGCACGGATCCGAGGACGTCGGTGAGCTCGCGATTGGTGACGGGATGTGGCGCGGTGAGGTTGACCGGGCCGGACAACGCACTGGAGAGAAGGTGCTCGATCGCGCCGACCTCGTCGAAGATCGAGATCCAGCTCTGCCATTGGCGGCCCGAGCCGAACCGGCCGCCGAGCGCCATCTTGAACAGCGGGAGCTGCTTGCGCAACGCACCTCCTCGTGCCGACAGCACGATGCCGGTACGGAGCTGCACTGTGCGCACACCGACACCTGCGGCCGCGGCGGTTGCCGCCTCCCATCTGGTGCAGAGCTCGGCCAGGAAGCCGCTGCCCGGCGCCGAGGTCTCGTCGAGCGGTTCGTCGCCGCGGGGGCCGTACCAGCCGATCGCCGACCCCGACAGGAACACCGCGGGCAGGCGCGCCGACGCCGAGCTCGCCGCGATCGTGGTGGCGAGCAGCTCGGTGGTGCGCAGTCGACTCTCGAGCAGCTCGCGCTTGTAGGCATCGCTCCATCGGTGGTCGCCGATGCCTGCACCCGACAGGTTGATCACGGCGTCGGCGCCATCGAGCGCACCGATCGGCATCGCGCCGCTAGCGGGATCCCACTGCACGTCGGAGCTGCCGGCGGCCGGCGTGCTGCGCACGAGGCGGACGATGTGATGACCGGCGCCGCGCAGGTGCTCGACCAGGGCGGTTCCGACGAGCCCGGACGAACCGGCGATCGCGATCTGCATGCCTTGGACGCTATGCCTGGTGGCGCTCGGCTTCGTTGTCGGCCGACCAGGATCCCCCCGCGCAGCGATGCGCAAACTAGGGTTCGTCCATGACCGATACAAACGAGCCGGGTGCCGGTTGGGCGCCTCCCAGCTTGCCTTCCGCCGTGCAGAAGCCGACGTTGCCCCCCGCTGTCAGCCCGTCTCGCACACCGCCGTCGAATCCCGGGTTGGGTGGAGTCGACCCCACTGCGCCGATGATGCAAGTGGTGCCGGGCGTGGCGGCACCGTCCGCACCGAAGCGGTCGCGCGCCAAGACGGTGGGCGCGTTGGCCGGCGTCGGCGCCCTGGTGGCCGCCGGCGCGTTCGCGGTGGTGACCATCACAGGCAACGACGAAAAGGGAGGAGCAGCATCGCCGACGGAGGTTGGCACGTTGCTCACGGCCGCGCTCGACAACGAAGATGTGCTCGGGGTGATCGACCTGCTGCTCCCAGGTGAGCGCGAGGCTTTCCGCGATCCGATCATCGACACGTTCGACAACCTGCGCCGCCTGGGGGTGCTCGCCGACGACGCTTCACTCAGCGCCATCGGCGGCGTCGACATCAAACTCACCGATGTGGTCGTTCGCGATACAACGACGAACGCCCCCGAGATCGTGAACCTCGAGCTCAGTGGTTCGGCGACGGTGTCGGTCGACGGCGAGAAGGTGCCACTGGGCGGCCTGCTCATCGACGACGTCTTCGAAGGCGAACGCCCCGACATGGATGCCGACCCTCAGACCGAGGAGTTCGAAGACGTGCCGCTCACCGTCGTGCAGCGCGATGGCCGCTGGTACCTCAGTGCGTTCTACACCGTCGCCGAGCAGGCCCGCGCCGACACCGATCTCGACATTCCCGCGACGGGAGTCGCACCGAAAGGCGCCGACGCCCCTGAAGGAGCGCTCGACGACATGCTCGAGGCGGTGAGCGATCAGAACCTCGAGCGCCTGATCGGCTTGCTCGATCCGACCGAGGCCGAGGCTCTGCAGCGCTATGCGCCGCTCTTCCTGGACGACGCGCAGGCTGAGCTCGACGACGCCGGCATCCACGTGTCCATCTCCGACACGGCGTTCTCGGTCAGCGGCTCCGGCTCGCGCCGGTTCGTGCTGGTCGACGCGATCACGCGACCGTCAGCTTCGACGGCGACGAGAAGAAGATGTGCACGTCCGACCTGAGCGACCTCGATCAGCTGCTCGACGACGCCGGGCTGACCGACGCCAAGGAGCTGAAGGACCTGATCACGACGCTGCAACGGGCCCTCGACGACTACGAGCCGCGCGGAGTTGCCGTGCACGAGGTCGACGGCGAGTGGTACGTGAGCCCGATCCAGACCTACGCCGTCACGATCAACGACGTGCTCGCCGCATTCGACCGCGACGAGCTGAGCGACGTGATCGCCGACATCCGGGCCGTGATCGACAACGGGCTGGGCCTCGACTACGAGGGTGGTCTGCCCGACATCGGCGATCTGCCGCTCGACACCCCGCCGTTCGACACGGCCCCGGGCGACACCACCTCGGGCGACACCGTGCCGACCGATTCGTCGGCTCCGGATGAGTTTGCCGCCCTCGAGGCGTGCTACTCGGAGACCGAGGCGGCGGCCGGCATCACCTGCATGCAGGAAGGCGTAGCCGACGGCACGATCGATCCGATCTACGTGTCGCCGGCCGTGCTCCACCCCGAGTGCGGTGTGGCCGAGCTCTACTGGACCTCCGACTACTACTCGCTCGCCGATGCCGAGTTCGCGGCCATGGCCGAAGGGGCATCGAAGTGCTTCCTCGACCTGGTCGCAACAGGCGAGGTCGATTCGTTCCTGGTGCCGGGAGAGCTCATCGCCCCCGACTGCCTCGAAGGCAAGAACTGGTACGCCACCGACGACAGCGCGTACGACGACCGCTTCTTCGAGTGCGTATCGAAGCGGCGGACGGAGATGGGCATCTGACCGCTGTACCGAGCGCGTAGCTCAGGCGGTGGCGTCGTCGAGGAGCTGATCGAGCTGATCCTCGTCGACTGCGCCGAGCACCCGCTGCACGGAACCATCGACGCCGACCACCACCAAGGCCGGCTGGCCGGGAACGGAGAACCGGGCGAACACGTCGCCGTGCGGGTCGCTGATCTGGGGGAAGGTGAGCCCGTGCTTGGTGATGAACGCCTGGAACGAGGCCTCGTCGCCCGACCAAGCGACACCTACGAAGGTGACCTTCTCGCTCCAGCGCTGGTATGCCTCCTCGACCGAGGGGGCTTCACGGTTGCACGTGCTTCAAGTGGGCGCCCAGAACCAGAACGCCATCGGCCTGTCCACGAACGTCGCCGAGCCGAAATCGCCGCCGCCCACCAGCGGTGCGTTGAACTGAAGAACCTCGGGGACGCCTGCGGCGGCTGGTGCAGATGCGGCGACCGTACCGGCGGGGGAGCCGCCTTCGGCTTCGGTGGTGGGGGCTCCACATCCGGCGACGGCCAGCGCGGCGACGGCCAGCGCGGCCACGGCGGCCGAGATGCGGGCGGCCGAGATGCTGGCAGATGGCCGCCGACGACTCATCAAGCCAGGCTACCGGCCGTAGCCTGGGTGCTGCATGCGCACCCGAACCCTGTTGTTGCTCGCCGTGCTGTGCGGCTTGGCCATCTTGGTGGCCGGAAGCGTTCAGTTGCTGCGGCTCGGCGGCGACGGACCTGGGGCCGGCGACCTGGGAGTTGGCGACACCGCCTCGGCGGGCGACATGACTGTCACCGTCGAGAGTGCCGCGGAGACCGATGGTTTCATGAAGGTCGAGGTGCTCCTCGGCGGTGTCGATGACGAATCCGGCGTCGACGGGTTCCGGCTGGTTGTTCCGGGCCGCGCCTTGGTGCCGCTCGCGGCGGCACAGGCGGGCACCGACGCCTGCGCCGCGGTCACGACCGCCGAGCAGCGGTGCACCCTCGTGTTCGGCACTGCGGCCACGACAGGTTCGGCGAGGGTGTTGCTGCTGCGCCGCGGAGAGGATCAGCGGCGTTGGGTGCTCGCTTGACCGACGCTACTGTGACGCCGACTCGGTGGCCGCGCCGGGCATGGACGCCAGAACGTGTGCGCACAGCGCGCGTGCCGATTAGTGCGTGCTGTTGAGCACGTGAAGGGAACAACCTCCATGGAGACAGCCTCGACAGCAGGCGACACGACGTTCGACCTGGTGGTGGTCGGTGGCGGTCCCGGCGGATACGGCGCGGCCCTGTATGCCACGTCGGCCGGGTTGCGCGTGGCGCTCGTGGAGAAGGGCGAGCTCGGCGGCAC
>VFMC01000029.1:13785-15663 GCA_006515795.1 Acidimicrobiaceae bacterium
GGGCGAGCTCGGCGGCACCTGTTTGAACCGTGGATGCATTCCGGCGAAAGCGTTCCTCGAGACAGCCGCGGTGCACCGCCATGTCGCCCATGCCGGCGACTTCGGCATCGAGTCGAGCGCCCCTGTCGTGAACTTCGCCACCTCGCAGGCACGTAAGCAGCGGATCGTCGACGGCATCGTGAAGAGCCTCGGCGGGTTCATGCGCTCGAAGAAGATCACGATCCTGAACGGTGTCGGCTCACTCGGGCCTGGCCGCAGCGTGCACGTGCAGTTGAACGACGGTGGTTCCACCACGCTGGTGGGAACCAACGTGCTGCTGGCTGCAGGGTCGGTGCCGCGCACCATTCCCGGTTTCGAGGTGGTGCCTGGCGGTCCGGTGATGACCAGCGACGAGGTGCTCATGCTCGACCGGGTTCCCGCCCGACTTGCGGTGATCGGTGGCGGTGCGATCGGCTGCGAGTTCGCCAGCACCTTCGCCGACCTCGGCTCGTCGGTCACGATCCTCGAGGGACTGCCGAAGATCCTCCCCGGCCTCGACGCCGACCTTGCCAACGTGGTGGTGCGCAGCTTCAAGAAGAAGCAGATCGACATCAAGACGGGTGTGCAGGTGCTCGGCCACACACCGAATGGCCGTGGTGGCACCGTCGTGCACTTCGGTGAAGGCGAGAGCCTCGAGGTGGACGCCGTGGTCGTGAGCGTGGGCCGACGTCCATTCGCCGACCTGCTCGGGCTGACCGGCACCGGCGTGAAGGTGTCCGACCGCGGATTCGTCGAGGTCGACGAGCTGTGCCGCACCGGCGAGCCGAACGTGTACGCGATCGGCGATCTCATCAACACTCCGCAGCTCGCCCACGTGGGCTACGCCGAGGCGATCCTCGTCACCAAGCACCTGCTCGGCGAGGACCCCACGCCGATCAACTACGACCGCGTTCCGTGGGCCATCTACTGCCATCCCGAGGTCGCCTGGGCGGGGCACGGCGAGGAGGCCGCGATCGCCGCCGGGTACGAGGTGGTCGTGGCCAAGCACCAGTTCCGGGCCAACAGCCGGGCCCAGATCCTCGGCGAGCTCGACGGTCTGGTCAAGATCATCGCCAAGAAGAACCCCGACGGCTCCGCAGGGCAGGTGCTGGGCGTGCACATGGTCGGCCCGTGGGTGACCGAGCAGCTGAGTGGCGGCTACCTGGCCGTCAACTGGGAGGCGACCGTGGCAGAGGTGGCCGAGTTCATCCAGCCACATCCGAGTCTTTCGGAACTGTTCGGTGAGACCGTATTGTCGCTCACGGGCCGGAGCCTGAACGCATGAGCCCCACCGCGTGAGCCCGACATTCCGACACATGACATCCCGACATGACATCCCGAGGGAGACAACCCGCACATGGCTGACGTGACCCTGCCCCAACTGGGCGAGACAGTGACCGAAGGAACGATCACCAGGTGGTTCAAGAAGGTGGGCGATCAGGTAGCAGCCGATGAGCCGCTGTTCGAGGTGAGCACAGACAAGGTCGACACCGAGGTGCCGTCACCGATCGCCGGCACCGTCACCCAGATCCTCGCCCAGGAAGGCGACACGGTTCCCGTCGGCGCGGTGATCGCGATCGTCGGCTCGACCGCTCCCGAGCCCATTGCGGCTGCCGCGCCCGAGCCCGTCGCGGCTCCTGAGCCCGGGCCCGTCGCGGCTGCCGCACCCGAGCCCGTCGCGGCTCCAGCGTCAGTGCCCGAGCCCGTTGCGGCTGCCGCGCCGGCGACATCTCTCACCGGTGACAACCGGCTGCTTTCACCCGTCGTGCGGCGTCTCGTGGCCGACAACGGCCTCGACGTCGACGCGATCGCCGGCACCGGCCCGGGTGGGCGGATCACCCGCGATGACGTGCTCGATCA
>VFMC01000029.1:15750-23725 GCA_006515795.1 Acidimicrobiaceae bacterium
AGCTCAGGTAACCGCCGCGCCCGCCGCGCCGGCCGCGGCACCGCAGCCCGTCCCTGCTCCCGTCCCGGCCCCAGAGGTCACGCCGGCCGCTCCGGTCGCTCCGGTCACGCCGGTCGCTCCGGCCCCGATGATCGTCAGCGGTGAGCGCGACAGCGTGGTGAAGTTGAGCAAGATCCGCCAGCTCACCGGCAGCCACATGGTGATGAGCAAGAGCGTCAGCCCCCACGCGTTCAGCGTGGTCGAGGTCGACTTCGCCAACGTCGACGCAGCGCGGTCGAAGGTGAAGGCGGCGTGGAAGACGAACGAAGGTTTCGGCCTCACGTACCTGCCGTTCATCACGCGAGCGGTGGTCGATGCGCTCGCCGACTTCCCGCACCTCAATGCCAGCGTCGACGAGAACGATCTGGTCGTGCACAACTTCATCGACATCGGCATCGCCGCCGACCTCGAGTTCCAGGGCTTGCTCGTTCCGGTCGTCCGCTCGGCCGAGACCAAGCGACTGCGCGCCATCGCCCGGGAGATCAACGACCTCGCCAACCGCGCCCGCAGCCGCAAGCTCAGCCCCGACGAGATCCAGGGAGGCACGTTCACCATCTCCAACAACGGTTCGGCTGGCAGTGTGCTCACGATCCCGATCATCAACCAGCCGCAGCTGGCGATCCTGTCCACCGATGCCATCGTGCGCAAGCCGGTGGTGGCCAACCTGTCCGATGGTGGCGAGGCGATCGTCATCCATCCGGTCGGCAACCTGGCGATGAGCTGGGATCACCGCGCCTTCGACGGCGCTTACGCAGCCGGGTTCCTCGTGCAGGTCAAGCAGATCCTCGAGACTCGTGACTGGGCAACCGAGCTCTGAGCCCCCCGCTGCCGATGCCCAGCGCGCCCCACTGCGGGTGCGCTGGCTCGGCACCGTGCCCTACGCCGAAGCCCTCGCAGTGCAGGCGGGTCTGTTCCGGTACGGGCGCCAGCAGCACCTGCTGCTCCTCGAGCATCCGCACGTGTTCACCTATGGCCCGCGCACCGACCTGCAGCGCAACGTGCTGGTCGATCCCGCTTCCGTCGGTGCCGAACTGGTGGCGGTGAAGCGGGGCGGCGACGTCACCTACCACGGTCCCGGTCAGCTGGTCGGCTATCCGGTCGTGTCGGTCGCCAACACGCTCGGCGCGGCCGACCACGTGTCTGCTGTGCAGCGGGTGCTCGTGGGCTCGCTGCACGAGCTCGGCCTCACCTCGGCGGGCAGCCTCGGTGAGTTCCCCGGTGTTTGGGTCGACGCCGAGAGCCCGAACCCGCGCAAGATCGCCGCGATCGGTGTGCGGCTGGCGCACGGCCGCACGATGCACGGATTCGCCCTCAACATCGCCACCGACATGCGCTACCTCCGCACATACATCATCCCGTGCGGCATCGCCGGCCGGCCCGTCACCTCGCTCGCCGAGGAGGGCATCCACGTGTCGGTTCAGCAGGTGGTCGATGTGGTCGCCCGCCATGCTGCGGCCGAGTGGGGCAACGGCGCGCTCGAACGTCAGGACGTGGCGTGGAAGCATCGGCCCGACGATCTCTCCGCCTTCTCCCGTGGTGCCGGCGCCGGCGACACCGTTCGCACGGCGGCCGGTCACGGCGTGCGCCGGCTCGAGCGGCTCGAAGGCCGGCTCGAGCAGGCCGGAGTCTCGTCGGGACTCGCGGTGTCTGAACGAAAGCCGGAGTGGTTACGTCCGAAGGTGGTACACGGACCCGCCGTGCTCGCGCTCAAGAAGACGGTGCGCGATCTCGGCTTGGTCACCGTGTGTGAGGAGGCCGGGTGCCCGAACCTCAGTGACTGCTGGCGCGACGGCACGGCGACGTTCATGGTGCTCGGCGACCGCTGCACGCGGGCGTGCGGGTTCTGCCTGGTCGATACCCGCAAGCCGCTGGCGATCGATGCCGACGAGCCTGGGCGAGTCGCCGAGGCCGTCGCCCAGATGGGTGTCGAGCACGCGGTGCTCACGATGGTGGCCCGCGACGACCTGGCCGACGGCGGCATGGGCCACGTCGCGGCCTGTGTCGAAGCGATCCGGTCGCGCCGCCCCGGCACGCGCATCGAGACGCTCGTCTCCGATGTCGGGGGCGATGAGGCAGCGCTGCGGTTGCTGTTCGAGGCGCGCCCGGAGATCTTCAACCACAACATCGAGACCGTCGCCAGAATGCAGCGCGCGGTGCGGCCATCGGCCGGCTACGCCCGCAGCCTGGGCGTGCTGGCGCGGGCGAAGTCGGCTGGGCTGATCACCAAGTCGGGCCTCGTCGTGGGGATGGGGGAGATCTCCGCGGAGGTCGACGGGTGCCTCGACGATCTCGCTTCCGTCGGCGTCGACGTCGTCACCATCGGCCAGTACCTGCGTCCCACTTCGCATCACCTTCCGGTCGCGCGCTGGGTGGAGCCGGGCGAGTTCGAACGCTGGAAGCGCCATGGTGAGGCGGCCGGGATCGGCCATGTCGAGGCCAGTCCACTCACCCGGTCGAGCTATCACGCCAGGCAAGCTGCCGATCGAGTAACGGTCCCATCGGTCGTATCGACCCAGCTCAGCTTGGGTCTGACGCGCCGCTGAAGGCTCGCTCCGCCGACGTCGCGGTCTGATCCCCCTCAAGTAGGGGGATCTCATTCCGATACAAGAGAGCATGCGGGTACCCCTTCCCAGTAACGAGCGCGAGCGCCTCGACGCCGTTGCCCGCCTTCGCCCGGTCGACGTCAGGCGTGATGGCCGGCTGGCCGAGATCGTGTCGCTCGCCGCCGAGATCTGCGGCACACCGATGGCCGCGATCGCGGTCGTCGAAGGCGACGAGGTTCGCTTCATCGAGCGGCACGGGTTCGAAGTCGACGTCATGCCACGCGACGAATCGATCTGCACCTACGCGATCCTCGAGGACCGAACCACGGTCGTGAGCGACGCGGGAACCGATGCGCGCTTGTTCGATCGAGCGATCGTGACCGGCCCGATGGGTGTCCGGTTCTACGCCGGGTCGCCACTGATCGAGACCGGCGGCCACGCCATCGGCACCCTGTGCGTCATGGCCGACGAGGCCGGCGGGATCGACGCCGCGCAGCAGTCGGCGCTGGAGGTGCTCGGCCGCCAGGCGATGGCCCAGATCAAGCTCGCCGCGCTCGAGGACGACCAGGCCGGCCTGATCGACGACCTCGACATGGCCCGCCGCAACCTCGACTTCCTCGCTTCGCACGATGCCCTCACCGGGGTGTACAACCGCAACGCGGTCATTGGAGTGATCGAGGGTCTGGTGCCGTTGAACGAATCAGGAGCGATGAGCACGGCAGTGCTCTTCATCGACATCGACGACTTCGAGGACGTCAACGACTCACTCGGCCACGACGCCGGCGACCGGGTACTGGTGACCCTTGCCGATCGCATCCACCTCGGTGCCCGCAACGACGACGTCATCGCCCGGCTCGCCGGCGACCAGTTCGTGGTGGTGATCCCGAACGCACCGTTCCTCGCCCCCGAGCAGATGGCCAGGCGGGTGCTGCAAATGGCCAGCGGCGATGCGGCGATGCGTTACGCCAAGGCCGAGGGCAAGAATCGGCTGGTGATCTTCGAAGTCCGCGTCGCCGCTCATCGAATCCACCGGATCAACACCCATTCGTTCGTCCGCAGCGTAGTGAGCGAGGGGTCGATGCGGCTCGACTTCCAGCCGCTGTGGTCGATGACGAGCGGAGCGGTGATCGCCCACGAGGCGCTGCTCAGGTGGGACAGCCCGGGTGCGCCGAACATCGATCCCGGCGAGTTCGTGGCGACGGCCGAGGCGCTCGGCCTGGTGGGCGAGATCACCCGTTTCACGATCATCGAGGCATGTCGGCTCGCAACTCGCCGCCGAGAAGCCGGCGAACGCAACGCGGCCGTCACGGTGAACCTGTCGTCGGTGCAGCTCGAGCGCGACGAGGTGATCCTCGTGGTGGCGACCGCGTTGAACGACAGCGGTCTTGCTCCGTCGGGTCTGATCCTCGAGCTCACCGAGTCGGCCAAGCTGGCCGAGTCGGGGTCAGGGCAGGCGACGCTGCGCGAGCTGCAGAACATGGGCGTGCGCGTCGCCCTCGACGACTTCGGCACCGGGTTCTCGTCTTTGGCGCTGCTGCGCAGCTTCCCGTTCGACTTCATGAAGATCGACCGCACCTTCGTGACCGGCGTGACCGACGCCGATCGCGAGGTGCTCCGTTCGCTCGTGCAGCTCGGTCATTCGCTGGGGATGATGGTGGTGGCCGAGGGGATCGAGGACGCGACGATGCTGCGCCAGCTGCAGGAGGTTGGCTGCGACGTCGTCCAGGGCTACCTCCTCGGTCGACCCGGGCCGGCCGAGCCACCGCGGAACATGGAGAGCCATCCGCTGATCACGCCCGCCTCGCGCTTCCACTGATCCGCCCGCTCCCCAAGTCCCGAATCCAACTTTGTCGGTCTCGACCGGCTGGGCGTGTTGGGACCGCCGCAGTTCGGGAGGGGTTTGCCACAATGGGGTGATGAGCACGCTCGCCAGCACCACCACGTACCTCGACCGGATCCGCCGCGCCCGCGGTGCAATGGCCGATCACGACGTCGACGTGCTGCTGGTGTCGGTCGGCAGCGACCTGCCGTACCTGAGCGGCTACGAGGCGATGCCGCTCGAACGGCTCACGATGCTCGTCGTACCACGCGACGGCGAGGCCACGATGGTGATCCCTCGCCTCGAGGCACCGCGCGTCGTCGAGCAACCGGGGGTGTTCTCGCTCCAGCCGTGGAACGAGACCGACGATCCGGTGGCGTTGGTGTGCGAGCTGGCGGGCAGACCGGACGTGGCCGCGATCGGCGACACGATGTGGGCCAGGTTCCTCGTGGAGCTGCTCGGCCACTGGGGGTCCACGACCCGGTTCGTGCGTTCCACCACGGTGATGAACGAGCTGCGGATGCGCAAGGATGCGGCTGAGATTGCGGCGCTCCAGGCGGCCGGCGCGGCCGCCGACCGGGTGGCGGCACAGCTCCAGGCCGGCGACATCCCGCTCGAGGGACGTACCGAGGCGCAGGTGTCGGCCGACATCTCGGCGCGGCTCATCGCCGAGGGACACGACGTGGTGAACTTCGCCATCGTCGCCGCCGGAGCGAATGCGGCCTCGCCACATCATCACGCGGGTGATCGGGTGATCCGCACCGGCGACATCGTGCTCACCGACTTCGGCGGCACGATGGCCGGCTACTGCAGTGACATCACCCGCTGCGTGTTCCTCGGCGAGATAGATCCGGAGGTCGCCGACGCCTATGCGGTGTTACACGAGGCGCAGGCCGCCGGGGTAGCGGCCGGTGTGGTCGGCGTGCCTTGCGAGGAGGTGGATCGCGCCGCCCGCCGGGTCATCGCCGCCGGCGGTTACGGCGAGTACTTCATCCATCGAACCGGGCATGGCATCGGCATGGAGGCCCACGAGGATCCGTACATGGTGGAAGGCAACTCGATGCCGATCGAGCCGGGCCATGCGTTCAGCGTCGAACCCGGCATCTACGTGGCAGGCAAGTGGGGCATGCGCCTGGAGGACATCGTGGTTGCCACCGCCGACGGGCCGATGGCGCTGAACAGCTCGAACCACGCCCTCGTGGCGCTTACCTGACGAGGACGGGCGTCAGGGGTTCTTGAACAGCGTGGGGTCGACCGTGGAGGTGTAGGTGAGCATCTCGATCGACACGTCGCCGCCCACGAACCGGGCGATCACGCCGTTGTCGAGGACGCAGTAGACCTTGGAGCCACCGCTGACCGGCACGTCGACGCAGGTTCCGGTCAGCCCGTCGACCTGCATCGTCGAAGCGGTGGCGGCGCCGATCTTGGCCACCGCGTCGCGACGGAGTCGCTTGGCGAGCGCGCCGAACGCGAAGTCGGGAGTGACGCCGGTGTCGCTCACGGCAGCAGCGTCGATGCCGCGCGTACAGACCTGCGTCGCCGTGACGCACGTGGTGAGGTCGGCGCCATCGGTGAGGTAGCGAACGTCGCCGATCTCCACCGATCTGTGCGTCGCGGTGCCGTTCTGTACGACGTCGAGCTCGGTGCTCGTGCCTCCGAAGGTGAGGGTGGCCGTGTAGTGCGCTGTGAAGATCGCCGTGCCGACGGCGTCGAGTCGGACGAGCACCGGGTCGATGGCCGGATCGCCGGTCATCGAACCTTCGGAGGTGTCGACGCCGGCATCGACGAAGCTCGGTCGTTCTCCGAGTGCGCACCCGGCGCTTCCAGCGGCGAGCAGTGCAAGAGCGAGCGGCACGACAGCGATTCGGACGGCACGCCTGGTTGGAGAAGTTCCGTCAGCGCCGCGGGTGACCATCGAGCACGAGCGTAGGGGGTGGTGGCGAGTTCCCCGCGGTCGCTCCCGATGCTGGCGTTGCAGGCGCCGTCGCTGCATCGAACGCGGCAACGGCGCGACGCCGCGGTCCTGAACCGAGGATGCGCATGAGCGTGAAGAACGATGTGGCGCCGATCACGCCGATCACGCCGATCTTCACCGGCAGCGTCCCCGCGTCGGACCCGGCGCGCAGCCCGTGCAGTGCCACCATCCACAGCGCTGGATACGACAGCAGGTGCACGCCACGCCACACCTTGCGCGGCAGCCGTGAGCGCAACCACGACGACACCTGCACCGCCACCATCAGGTAGAAGGCGACGATGCCCCACGTGACCGCTCCCGGCTTCCAGTCGAGCGGGATGAAGTTGTCGGCGACGAGCGCGGCGAGATGGACGCCGGTGAAGATCACCGTGAGCAGCGCGAGGAAGCGGTGCAGATCGAGCATCCAGCGGGGGAGGCCGCGCCGTTCGATGATCTTGGTGATCCCGAGGATTCCCCACACGACCGTGAACGCGAGCAGGGCGAACGCGACCCAGCCACTCGAGCGAGAGACGTACCAGGTGATCTTCTCGTTCATGCGGTCTCGTTCATGCGGTGACCATCACGCGGCGATGGGGCCGAACCGGTCGGCCGGACCGATCAGCGAGGTGGATCCGTCACTGCGCATCACCACCGCCGAGCTCGGGGCCAGCAGATCGATGCGATCGGGTGCCACGAATGGCACCTTCGACAGGGCGTCGGCCCATGCCGCCGTGCCGGCGACGACGGATGCACCAACGACGGGACTCTCGGTGGGTGCGCCGTCACTGGGGACGACGATGTGATGCACGGCCCGCTCGGCCAGACGCCAGCGCCGGCGCAGCGTGGTGCTGGTGGCCACCCCGCCATCGAGCAAGTCCACCGTGATCAGCGTTCGCTCGGTGCGCGGGTCTTCGATGTCGACACGCCAGACGATGCCATTGGCGGGCTTGCCGATCACCCGGACATCGCCGCCGATGTTCACGAGTGCGCCACTCGCGCCGCGCTCGATCAGCCCGGAGGCGGTGACGTCGGCGGCGAGGCCCTTGCCGATTCCGCCTAGGTCGAAGTGCACTCCAGCCGGGAACTGAACCACACCCGCCGCTTCGTCATAGACGACACCAGCACATCCGGGAGCACCCACCATCGGCTGCACGGGTTCGCGGCGCGCGTCGCGGACGACATCGATCGAGTCGTCGTAGCCGAGGCGCAGCAACGAGTCGTGCACCGTCGGGTCGAAGCAACCTTCCGTGTGCACCCACGCCGCGCATGCGGCGCGGACGGCGACCACGGTGTCGTGCGACACCTCGACTGGTTCGCCGCCGGCCCGGTTCAGCCGGTTGATCTCGGAATCCGGCAGGAACCGACTCCACCGTCGTTCGAGCTCGGCGACCCGCTCTTGCGCCCAATGCAGCGAACCCTCGTCGCCGTCGACCACGGTGATGCCGACTTCGGTGCTCATCGCCCTGAAGCTGAGGTGGGCGGCCGTCATCAGCGGTTGACGCCGGTCATGAGGTACCGCGGGAGATGGTGGTCGGTGGTGCCGTCAGTGGCGGCGCGGTGGTCGCCGGGGCGGTTTCGGGCGGTGCGGTAGCGGGTGGTTCGGTGGCCGGAGGGGCGGTG
>VFMC01000030.1:0-18584 GCA_006515795.1 Acidimicrobiaceae bacterium
GACCCCGAGCTGAGCTCGGCGCCCGGCTCGGTCATGCAGGTGCGTGGGTGCGCGGCACGGCTCGTGCACGAGGCCAAGAGCCGCGGTGTGCCGGTGGTGCTCGTCGGCCATGTCACCAAGGACGGCGGGCTCGCCGGGCCACGGGCTCTCGAACACGTCGTCGACGTCGTGCTCAGCTTCGAAGGCGACCGCCACCACTCGCTACGACTGCTCAGGGCAGTGAAGAACCGGTTCGGACCCACCGACGAGCTCGGCCTGTTCGAGATGGTCGACAACGGCCTTGCCGCGGTGCCCGACGCCAGCCAGTTGTTCCTGGCCGACCGGCGCACCGGCGTGCCCGGCTCGGCCGTGCTACCGACCCTCGAGGGCCAACGGCCGCTGCTGGTCGAGGTGCAGGCACTCACCAACACCACCAGTGCCAGCGGAGCGCCGCCGCGGCGCAGTGCGCAAGGCATCGACCCCGGCCGGCTGGCCCTGCTGCTGGCAGTTCTCGAACGGCGCGCCCGCATCCCCACCAGCAGCGTCGAGGTGTACGCATCGGCCGTCGGCGGAGTACGCCTCGGCGAGCCCGGCGCCGATCTGGCGATGTGCCTGGCGTTGGTCAGCGCCATCGCCAACCGTCCGTTGCCTGCCGATCTGGTGGTGTTCGGCGAGATCGGGCTCGCCGGTGAGGTCAGGCAGGTGTCGCACGCCAAACGGCGACTCAGCGAGGCGTCGCGGTTGGGCTTCGGGCGGGCAATAGTGCCGGCCAACTCTCCCACCGGCACAGACGGCATGGTCGTGCACCGGGTGGCCACGCTTGCCGAGGCGCTCGCCGCCGCCGGCCTGCTCGGGCCGTAGAGCGCCGCACCGGCCTTCCGTCGCGTTCACACCCGCGTTCACACCCGCGTTCACACCGCCCGGTAGATCGCCTTCAGCGTCGGGCCGACGTCGCCGTCGACGGCCACCAGGCCGTCGTCGATCAGTTTCACGAGGTGGGCGAGAACGCTGCGACCGGCGGGCTTGTGCAGCTCCATCCGCACGTCGGCGTACAGGACCTCGACCATCGCGGCGATGCTCGTCTGTCCGGAGCGGACGGCGGCGAGCACCTGTGCCTCTCGCTGCAGCCGATGTGCCAGGAACGCCTCGAGGAACGGGCGAGGGTGGCCGACCGGGGCGCCGTGGGTGGGCCACAGCACCTCGTCGGCGCGGGCCTGCACCTTGCGCAGCGACTCGAAGTAGGCGCGCATGTCACCGTCGGGCGGACCGATCACGGTGGTGCTCCAACCCATGATGTGGTCGCCGGTGAACAGTGATCGTTCCTGTTCGAGCGCGTAGCACATGTGGTTCGAGGTATGACCCGGCGTGTGGACGGCACGAAGGGTGAACGCGCCGGCCACGGCTGCCACGTCGCCGTCGGTGACCCGCACCAGAGGATCGAAGTCGTAGTCGGTGCTCTCCTCGATCGCTGCGCCGGCTCCCTCGCCATCGCCGTCTGTGCCGGGGCCGTCATCGGGGCCGGGATCGTCGTCGGGGCCGGGATCGTCGTCGGGGCCGGGATCGTCGTCGTCATCGGAGTCGGGATCGTCGAGTCGCGGGTGGCGGCCGAAACCGACCGTCGGCGCGCCGGCTCGATCGGCGAGCCACGGTGCAAGCGGCGAGTGATCGGCGTGGCAGTGGGTGACCAGCACGGCGATGACCCGCCGGTTCCCGATCGCAGCCAGCAGCGCCGTGCGGTGGGCGTCGAGTGCTGGGCCCGGGTCGATCACCGCGATGTCGGCACCGGCATCGCTGCGGCCGACGAGATAGGTGCCGGTGCCGTGGTAGGTGAACTTGCTGGGGTTCTCGGCGACGACACGTTGCACGAGCGGCGACAGCTGGACGACCTGACCGTACTGAGGGTCGGCGAGCGTGACGAACGGGATGCCGGTCATGTGAACAGCGACCGCACCTGGCCCACTGCTCGCCCGTGTCCCATGATGTGCTCGACGACCAACGGTTCGACTTCGGAGATGTCGACACCGAGACGGTTGAGCGCCCCAACCATCACCGGCGGCCGAGCCCGATTGCTGCCATCGGCGATCTTGAGCGCGACGGCGCGGCCATCGGGGAGAGCTGCCGCGAAGACGCCGTCGGCGCCGTCTTTCGCCATCAGACCGCGCACCGAGCGCATCAGCGTGGTCACGTCGCGGTGCTCGCCTCCCACCATCTCGGGATGCCCGCACATCGCGTCGTACACGGCCGATCCTGCTGCTCCGGCGGCCCCCGTGGCGATCGAGCGGAAGCCGCGGGCCAGCCCGACGAGTGAGAACACGTGCGCCGGCGCCCCGCACCCGTCGACACCGATGTGCACCGGTTGCTGCTCGGCCAGTTCGGCGATGGTGGTGGTGATCTGCTGCTGCAGCGGATGCCCGGGGTCGAGGTAGGTGAGGTCGTGCGGCCATCGGTTGTGCACGCAGGTGGCCAGCATGCCGCTGTGCTTGCCGCTGCAGTTCATCTGCAGCGCGGTTCGGGCGCCACCGCCGCGGAGCACCGTTCGCGCCGCTGCCTGATCGAGCGGGAGATCGGGCGTGTTGCCGAGGGCGCCCTCGTCGAGCGAAGCGACCGCAAGGATGCGCCGCGCCGCGTCGAGGTGCGCAAGCGTTCCGTCATGACTGGCGCACACCAGGGCGAGGAGGTCGGCCGGCAGATCGAGACCGGCCCGCACCATCGCCACCGCCTGCATCGGCTTGTTGGACGAGCGCGGGTAGATGGTGACCTCGGGATCGCCGGCACTCGCCACGATCGATCCATCGCGACCGAGGCACACCACCGCCCCGAAGTGCACCGACTCGTCGCACCCACTGCGATCGGTGATGGCGATCGGCACGTACGCGCCGGGGTGGCTCACAGCGATCTCTCGCCGCCTCGACCCCTCGGTACCGGGTGGTCGGACGGCCGCCGTTCGTGCCGCTTGGCCGGCACCCGGGTGAGGTGACTGTCGATCACCTCGAACCGTCGGCCGGAGTTGGAGACGAGCGCTTGCAGCATCGCCGCCGCGGGGAGCGCCAGCACCGCCCCGACTGCGCCGAGCACTGCCCCACCGGCGAGCGCCGAACCGAACGCCAGCGCCGGGTGCAGCGCCATCGTGCGGGCCGTGATGCGCGGTGCGAAAAGGTAGTTCTCCACCTGCTGGTACACGGCGATCGCGATCGCGACGATGAGCGCCTTGACGGGCGAGTCGATCAGGGTGAGCAGCACCGGCAAGATGCCGGCGAGGTAGGTGCCCACCACCGGCAGGAACTGGCTGATCAACCCCACCCAGAGCGCTAGCGCAACGGGCGCCTGGGTGCCGATCGCCTGGAACACGATCCAGTGGAACATCGCCGACAGGCCGGCGAGCAACGCCCTCGAGTACAGGTAGCCACCGGTCTTGTCGATCGCCAGCTCCCACGCATCCAGCACCGTGACCTGGCGCGACGGATCGAGGCGGCTGCATATCGACCGCCGCAGGCGCGGACCGTCGGCGACGAGGTAGAACGTGAACAGCATCACCGACAGCGCCTGGAAGATCACACCGATCGCAGCGAGCGACACGCTGAGGGCGCGCCCACTCTGATTGGCGATGAACTGTTGGATCCTCCCGTCGGGATCGCGGATCTCGTCGATCACGTTCGCCGGATCGATGTTGGTGTCGAAGGTGGTGTTCAAGAAGTCGACCGCGCGAGTCACGTAGAACTCGGAGTTGCCGAGCAGGTCGGCGATCTGGCTGGCGACCAACGTGCCGATGGCGGCGACGAAGATGACGAACATCATCACCACACCGGCCAGGATCACTCCTGTGGCGGTACCCCGCCTCCACCCGCGCCCGGCCATCTTGTTCACACCGGGCTCGACCGCCAGCGAGAGGAACAGCGACACCAGCAGCACCACGATCAGGTTGCTGAGCCGAGCGAGGGTGATCCGCATGGCGAGCGAGACGAGGAACCCGAGCCAGAAGATCGCGACCGCGCGCCACACCCATCGCGGCATGCGTTCGGCCGACTGCTCGTCGACGGTCTCGGGGCTGTCGGCCATCACGTGCGAGCGTATCGACGCACAGCACTGCGCAACGGTGACACCAGGTCACCGCGCCGGCCCACTTCGACAGAGCCGAGACCGAGCCACCCGGCCATCGAGTGGAGTTCGCCGGCGAGCGCGTCGGCCACGTCGCCGAGTGGCGCACCCGATTCGGCGAACGCGCCCTGTGCCAGCAGGGCACCTCGCGGCCGGTCGGCTTTCAGATCGACGCGGGCCACCAACTCGTCGCCCATCAGGAACGGCAGGACGTAGTAGCCGTACTGGCGCTTCGGCTGCGGTACGTAGATCTCGATGCGGTAGCGGAAACCGAACAGCCGCTCGGTGCGCTCGCGGTGCCACACGACCGGATCGAACGGGCTCAGCAAGGTGGATCCGTTCACCCGCCGCGGCACCTTCGCCGCGGGGTGCAGGTACGCCGGCTTGCTCCACCCGTCGACGGTCACCGGCAGAAGTCGGCCGTCCTCGACCAGCTCGTCGAGCAGTGGCCGGCAGGGTGGGTTGCGCTGGCGGTGGTAGTCGGTGAGGTCGTCGAAGGTGCCCACCCCGTGGTGTTGCGCGGCGAGCACGAGCAGCTCCTTGCGCGCCTCGCGTTCGGCAGGTGCCGGGCGCGCGAGCACGTGGGCGGGGATGACCCGCTCGGTGAGGTCGTACAGGCGGGCGAAGTCGGCGGCGCGCCGCGTAGCCGTGAGCCGACCGGTCCAGAAGAGGTGCTCGAGCGCGATCTTGCCGTCGTCCCAATCCCACCAGGTGCCCTTCTTCCCGACCCGCTCGGCCAGGTCGCCGGCCGCGATCGGCCCCTCCGTCGCCACCCGGCGGTACACCTCGTCGACGAAGCCGGGGCGCCGCTCGCGCAAGCGGAAGTACCGCTCCCACTTGTGCTCGCCGTTCATGTGCCACCGATAGAGGTGATGGTGCGCCGTGCGCACGTGCGACGCCTCGTGCGCCCAGTACTCGAACAGCTCGCCGGTTGCAGTGGCATCGGCGATCAGCGAGCGCGGGTGCGGCCCGAGCCTGGCGAACAGCGGCAGCTCCTGGCTGCGCACCAGCACGTTGACCGAGTCGATCTGGATGAGCCCCATCCGGTCGAGCACCCGGCGCAGGTGGCGCCGGTCGACGCGACCTTTGGGGCGCGGCTCGCCGAGGCCCTGCGCGGCCAGAGCGATCCGCCGCGCCTGGGCGTTGGTGAGCCGCTCGGTCAATCGGCGACGACGATGGTTACCGAGTGGATGACCACGTCCTCACGGGGGCGGTCGCTGCGATCGGTGTCGACGCGCTGCATCGCATCGAGCACGTCGAGGCCCTTAACGATCTGGCCGAAGTGGTTGTACTGCGCCGGCAGTTGAACCCCGCTGTTGCCGCTGATCAGGAAGAACTGGCTGCCGTTGGTGTTCAGTCCGGCATTGGCCATCGCCACGGAACCGATCTGGTACTTCTGCTTGACGGGCTCGTCGTCGAAGCGGTACCCAGGGCCACCGCGGCCGGTGCCGGTGGGGTCGCCGCCCTGGCACATGAAGCCGCTGATGATGCGGTGGAAGATGACACCGTCGTAGTAGCGGTGCGCGGCGAGGAACACGAAGTTGTTGACGGTCTTCGGTGCGTTGATCGCATCGAGGGCGATCACGATCGTGCCGAGCGAGGTCTCCATCGTGGCCGTGTACCGCTTCGAGGCGTCGATCCCGTGTTCGGGCGCCTCCTTGAACTGCTGTGTCGCGGGCGCGGATCCATCGAGGGCGGGGAACGGTGTTGCCATGGCGCCCGAGGCTACCGCTGCATCCCTCACTACTGGATCTGGGCCGATCTCGTCCCGGTTCCCGAAACAGGATCGGCCCAGATCATGCGGCGGTCCAGTTGGCGAGCACTTCCGGCGCCCACTTCCGCAGCACCGCCTGCAGGCGTTTGGCAACCGCGGTCGGCCGGCGGGTGACCTCGACCCAGGTGACGTGGACGATGACGTACCCGGCCGCAGTCAAGGTGGCGTCGCGGATGCGGTCGAACTCGAACTGCCCGCGGTCGAGCCCGTGGGCTTCATGACCGTCGCACTCGATCAGCACGATCGAGCCCAGCACGCGAAAGTCGATCTCGAACCCTTCGACGATCGGGTGGAACTCCGTCGGGGGAAGCTGGAACCGGGTGATCAACTCGGCCATCCGGACCTCGAGGAGACTGTCGGCAGGCACCTCGTCGATCGACCTCGCATCCAGCGCGGCGCGGAGAGCAACCACTCCGTGCCGACCCTGACGGGAATGCCGATCGAGCCCCGCCCGGATCGCAGCCGGCCGGACGACCTTGGCGCTGATGATGGTGTCGAGCGCGGCCGGCACACGTCCTGGATCGACGGCGCCCAGATCGAGCAGCATCCGGACGGGGCTCGTCGTCGGTATGCCGTCGCGCGGGATCGGACGCAGGTCGAGGAGATCGCGGGGGCGATGCGCGACGACCCCACGCGGGGCGAACTTCGTGGTGCGGCTGTGCATCGACACGTCGATCGGATCGCTGGACGGTCGGTCGACGCCCCACAACCATGCCGACGAGCGGTGCGACGCGACCGCCCCCGGCCCGGCTGCCCACACCGCAGCCAGGATCCGCTGGGCCTTGGAGGCTGGGGCGCCCCACAACCGCGCGACGCCTGGGGCCAGCTCCTCGATCACCCGCGCCTCGATCGCCCGGTACCAGGCGGCACGACTCACCCCGAGCTGCAGTGCTGCTGCGGAGGTGACGAGCCCGTGATGTCGTGCGGCAAATTGTCCGAGTCGGTGAAGTTCCACGCTCACTGTGGTGCACCGAGTCACCCCGATCGGACATCACCGAAGATCTGGGCCGATCCTGTCTCGGCCGCCGAGACGGATTCGGCCCAGATCTTCGGCGGAGCGGGCGGGCGGTGGCGCGGGCGGGGGTCAGTTGGAGGGGCGGGTGGCGTTGTAGGAGGCGATCAGGTCGGTGGCGAGCGCCGCCGCGTCGGCGAGCGCTGTGGCCGGATCGCCGCCGCTCAAGATCTTGCCCACCGCCGCGGCCGCGGTGACGCGCACCTCGCGCAACGGGCCGATCACGGGCCCGGCGAATGTGGGATCGTCGGGCGCTTGTGCCACCTGGTCGTAGGCGACGCGAAACCTGGGGTCGTCGGCGTACACCGACTGCAGCGGATCCAGGGCGAGCGCGCCGGAGTTGACCGGTACGTACCCTGTGGCGGCGGCCCATTGCGACTGCACCGCGGCACTCACGAGATGGGTGATGAACTCCCATGCCGCGGCGGCCTTGGCGTCTCCGTGTCCGGCGGTGATCCACAGCGAGGCGCCGCCGATGAGCGCACCCGGCGCACCGTTGGGGCTCGGCATCGGGCCGATCCCGATGTCCTCGACGCCGATGCCGGGGATGATCCCGCCCTCGACGAACTTCAGCACCGGGCCGAGCGCGGCCGAGGTGGAGATGGTCATCGCTGCGGGTGTCGTCGCGTCGGCGAGCTTGAGCAGGTGGTCCTGGCCTCCCGGGTTCTCGCCCACGTACACCCCGCCGCCGGTGGTGACCACCTGCTGCAACTCGGTGAGCAGGGCGACGCTGGTGGGGCCGTCGAACAGCACCCTGGTGGAGGGGGCGGATCGGCCGTTGTCGTTGTCGCTGTAGAGCTCGCCCTCCTTGGCCAGCCACTGCTCGAGGAACCACCCGCCACCGCCGTCGGGTGCGCTGTCGAGCGAGATGCCGTAGCTCGCGGCTCCGGTCTGCTGGATCTGCTGACCGTAGGCGCTCACCTCGGCCAAGGTGAGCGGTGGCTTGTCGTCGTCGAGACCAGCGTCGCGGAAGACCTTGCGGTTGTAGTACAGCACCGGGTTGCTGACGTTGAACGGCATCGCCCACTGCACGCTCTCGGACGCGTAGGCGGTGAGCGCGGCCGGTAGCAGCTCGGCCGCTGCGTAGCCGGCATCCTCCATGCACGCTTGCACCGGCACGCTGCTCTCGGTGTCGATCATGAGCTGCACGGCGTACTCCGGCAATTGCACGAGGTCGGGACGGTTGTCGGTGTTGCTCTGCAGGTACTTGTCGATGTTGTCCTCGTACGTGCCCTGGGCCTCCAACCGCACTCGTACGCGATCCTGCGAGGAGTTGTACTCGTCGGTGATGCGCTCCAGTTCGCGCTTGAGCTCGTTCGACAGGCCGTGCCAGAACACGATCTCCACCGGTCCGCCGGCAGCGGCGATGTCGAGCGCCTCGACATCGCAGCCGGGGAGCGAATCGATCGGGCGCGGCAAGGTGGTGGGCGGCAGCGTGGGCACCGTGGTCTGACCGGGCAGCGTGGACGGCGCCGCGGTGGTCGGCGGAGGAGGCTCGTTGCCGGCCTGGAGGATGCTCTGGCCAGACCCGCACGCGGCGAGACCGAGGCACACCGCGAGCGCCGGCATGGTGATGCGCAACCGCAGCGCGCTCATCCCTTCACTGCTCCGGCGGTCAGCCCCCGTACCAGCTGTCGCTGGAACACGAGCAGGATGACGAAGATCGGCATGGCCACGATCACCGTGCCGGCGATCACCAGGTTCGGCTTGTCGAGCTCTGCCAATGACAGCGCCCGGAGGCCGCTCTGCACGGTGTTCCAGTCGTCCTCGGTGCTCACCGACGTCGGCCACAGGTACTGGTTCCAGGTGGACAGGAAGCCGAACAGCGCGAGTGCGCCGAGGGTTGGCCGAGCCAGCGGCACGGCGACCTCGCGCAGGAACCCGAGATGGCCGAGACCGTCCATCCGCGCCGCCTCACGGAGCTCTTTCGGCAAGGTGAGGAACACCTGGCGGACGAGGAACGTGCCGAACGCCGTTGCCAGGAACGGCACCGCAAGACCCTGGTAGGAGTTGAGCCAGCCGAGGTCTTGCATGGTCGACCGGTTCACGACGACGGTGGCCTCGAACGGCACGAGGAGGGTGGCGAGGAAGATGCCGAATACGAACGTCTTGGCCGGGAATGACCAAGACGGCGACGACCGTCGAGTTGATCAACGCCCGCCCGAGGTTGCCGTCGGTCCATGCCTGGCGAAGGGTCTCGGCGGTGACCGATGTGGGCAGCAACGGATCTTGCAGCACCTTGTTGCCGGGCTTCAACGCCCCGATCACCATGACGTAGATCGGGAACAGCACGACGACGGCGACGGCGCCGAGCAGCGCGTAGCGAGCGGCGAGGCGCCAGCCCCGATCGGTTCCGCTAATTGCCATAGTGCACTCTCTTCTCGACGCCCCGGATCTGGAGCAGAGCGAGCGCCAGCAACACGATGAACAGCAGCACGGCACTGGCCGACTGCAGACCCTGATCGTTCTTGATCAGCGAGTTGTTGCCGTAGATCAGGTAGGTGAGCGAGGTCGTCGATCCGTTGGGGCCGCCACCGGTGAGCAGATCGAACTCGCCGTAGCTCTGGAACGCTCGGCCGGTGAGCACCACGCTGGCGAACAGCAGGGTCGGGCCGAGCATCGGGAACGTCACGTTGCTGAACCGCATCCAACCACTGGCGCCGTCGACGTACGCGCTTTCGTAGAGATCGGCTGGTATGCCCTGCAGTCCGGCCGTGACGACGATGAAGGTGAACCCCAGGTTGGCCCAGATGCTGCTCACGGCAACGGCCCACAAGGCGGTGCCTTCGCTGTGCAGCAGCCCCGGGTTCTTGGCCGTGCCCCCGATCCAGTCGGCCAGCACACCGACGCTCGGCTCGAGCAGGAAGAACCACATCAGCGAGGCGACGGCGACGCTGGTCGCCACAGTGGAGGAGAAGATGGTGCGGAACGCCCCCATGCCACGGAGCTGCTTGTCGACGAGCACCGCCAGCGCCACACCCAGCACGAGTCCGATCGGCACGGTCATCAGTGCGAAGCGGAAGGTGACCCCGAAGGCCTGCTGGAACTCGCGGCTGCGAAACACGTCGACGTACTGGTGCCAGCCGTTGGTGCGGCAGTTGTCGCCACTCGGGTCGCATCGCTGGCGGCCCAGCAGGATGGCTCTCCCGAGCGGGTAGAGCACGAACACACCGAGGATCGACAGCGAAGGCGCCAGCAGTGCCGCGGCGAGGCCCCAGTCGCGACGGGCGCGACCGTGGGAGCGACCGTGGGCATGGCTCGAGACCCGGCTGGGGCCGCGACGAGTCATCGGTCGCCCGCTGTGTCGATGCGCTTCGTCGTGACCGGATCGAAGTGGTGCCGGTTGGACAGCACGAGGCCGACCTCGGAGTGTGCGGCCGGCACCGGCGCGTCGGAATCGAGGCGCACCACGGCGTTGACACCGCCCACGCGGCAGTGGACGAGGGTCTCGTGCCCGAGTTGCTCGACGTGCGAGACGGTGGCCCGCAACGGCGCGGCATCGTCGACGGCGATGTGCTCGGGCCGCACCCCGACCAAGACGTCGGAGGCTTCCACGGCGCCGGCCGGAAAGATGTTCATCGGTGGCATGCCGATGAACTGGGCGACGAACACCGAGCCCGGTCGGGCGTAGACCTCGGCCGGCGTGCCGACCTGCTCGAGGCGCCCGCGGCTCATCACGGCCATGCGGGTCGCCATCGTCATCGCTTCCACCTGATCGTGGGTGACGTAGACGAACGTGCTCGCCAAGCGCTGGTGGAGCGCCACGAGCTCGGCCCGCGTCTCGCCGCGGAGCTTGGCATCGAGGTTCGAGAGCGGCTCGTCCATGCAGAACACCGCGGGCTGACGAACGATGGCGCGGGCCAAGGCGACACGCTGTCGTTGACCGCCACTCAACTGGGCCGGCTTGCGGTGCAGGTACTCCGTGAGACCGAGCGACTCAGCCGCCTCAGCAGCCCTCGCGGCACGATCCTTCGTGGCGATGCCGCGGACCTTCAGAGGGAACTCGATGTTGGCCTGCACGGTCTTGTGCGGGTACAGCGCATAGCTCTGGAACACCATGGCCACGTCGCGTTGCTTGGGCTCCACGTCGGTTACGAGCACGTCGCCGATGAACACGTCGCCGCTCGTGGGTTCCTCGAGACCGGAGATGACCCGCAACAGCGTGCTCTTCCCGCAGCCGGATGGACCGAGCAGCACCATGAAGTCGTGGTCGTGGATCTCGAGGCTCACGTCGTCGACAGCGGCGACACCGTCGAAGGTCTTGCAGATGGATTCGAGTCGGACGCTGGCCACGACCGCACCATACGCGAACGGTCGACCGGCGAACGATCGAGACGCGAACGATCGGCCCACCAACGATCGGCCCACCAGCGATCGACGGGGCGGCAGCTGCGTCGGTAGCCTCGCGGCGTGTCCGAGTGGAGCCCGACCCCGATTGCAAGCACCGATGCCGAGATCGCCGCGGCGCCGGCGCTCGACCTCGATGCCATCGAAGGCGACCTGGTCGATGTCGAACTGGCGCTCGAGCGCCTCGATTCGGGGCAGTACTGGAACGACGAGGTCACCGGAGCCACCATTGCCGACGCCACCCTCGACGCCGATCCCACGGCGCGGCGGGCGACGGATCGGTGACGCACTGGCGGGTCCGCGTCCGCCGAACGTTTCGCGTGTGGCGCCTCACCGCACGCAACGCCGCCCGCTTCGTTTGGCACAGGCTGCGGCGCCGGTTCGCAAGCCACGCGCGGCGCCCACATCTCGACGACCGGTTCGCGCTCCGCACGGCCGACGACGTGGCGCGCGAGCTCGGCAACATGAAGGGCGCCCTGATGAAGGCAGGGCAGCTGATCAGCTTCGTGGTCGAGGCGCTCCCCGAGCCGGCCCAACAGGCGTTGTCGTCGCTCTACAGCGACGCCCCGCCGATGTCGGTCGAGCTCGCCGAATCCGTCGTCACCGCCGAGCTCGGTCGCGATCCCCGCTCGGTGTTCCTCGACTGGTCGGCGACGCCGGTCGCAGCCGCCAGCATCGGCCAGGTGCACCGGGCCGTCACCCGTGACGGTCGGGTGGTGGCCGTGAAGGTGCAGTACCCGGGGGTGGCCGCGGCCATCGAAGCCGACCTCGACAACGCCGACGTGCTCTACCGGATGCTCGCCGCGTTCACGCTGAAAGGCCTCGACACCAGGGCGCTCGTCGACGAGTTGCGGTCGCGGATGCACGACGAGCTCGACTACCGGATCGAAGCCGACAACATCCGCACGTTCCGCGCCAACTTCGCCGGCCATCCGTTCGTGTCGCTTCCCGACGTGCTCGCCGAGCTCAGCAGTCGCGCTGTCATCACCACTGAATGGGTCGACGGGCTGACGTGGAACTCATTCGTGGCGCAGGCAACGCCGGAGGCCCGGCGTCGGGCCGGCGAGAGCATCTGGCGATTCGTCCAGCACTCGGTGCATCGCCTCGGCGTTTTCAACGGCGACCCGCATCCGGGCAACTACCTGTTCAGCGCCCACGGCGACGTCACGTTCCTCGACTTCGGCATGGTGAAGCGCTGGTCGCCGGGCGAGTGGGAGCGCCTCGCCCCGTGCATGGACGCGATCATCGTCGATCGCGACCCCGAAGGGCTGGTGAGTGCGATGGAGCACTCCGGCTTCCTCCGGCCGGGGCACGGCCTCGACCCGGCAGAGGTGTACGACTACGTGAGCAGCCCGTACCGGCCCTACCTGGTCGACGAGTTCACGTTCGATCGGGCCTTCATGCGCGACACGGTGCAGCGGATCGTCGACGTCGACGGACCGTACGCCGAGGTGATCAAACGCATCGACATGCCGGCTTCGTTCCTGATGCTCGATCGAGTGGTGTGGGGTGTGAGCGCGCTGCTCGGCAAGCTCGAGCTCACCGGCCGATGGCGAGCCATGCTGCTCGAGTACCGCATCGATGCCGAACCGGTCACCGATCTCGGCCGATCGGAGCACCGCTGGCGGTTGGGCTGATCACGGTCTGGCGACCGTCCGCGGTCTGGCGAACCGGCTACCCGACACCCTGCGACATACCTTCCGACATCCCTGGTTCGGCACTCGTATTCGTAGTAGCGTTCAGGTTTCCCACACCCACTCAAATGAGGGAGAGCAAGGGGGGTCATGGGCCGACTGCTCGGCGTCATTCGAGAGCTACGACGGCTGCTCTCCTCGGCCGCGGTCATGCCGATGGCCGGCGTGGATCGTCGTCGCTACTTCCGTCTGGCGGGCCAGCTCCGGATGATCGTGATCGCCGTGCTCGGTACCGTGGTGATCTGGCTGCTGCGCGATCGCTCACTTCCGTTCCTCTCCGTCACCTGGCTCACGTTGAAGGCTCGCGGCGTGCTGGCGCCGCACGTCTGGCTGCGCGACCTGATCGGCGTCGCCTTCTTCGCCGCGATCGCGCCGCCGTACCTCGTTCCGGCGATGATGTGCTCGCTGATGATCCTGGCGTTCTGCTCGTACACCATGGAACGGAACTCGACGAACGTGCTGGCCGTTTCCTCGATCATCGCCATCTCCGTCGCCGCCTTGGCATCCGGCGACGAGGTGGCCCGGCTACCCGTCGCCTTCTATCCACTCGCCGTCATCGGCATCGTGCTGCCGATCTCACTGGCCTCGGCAACTCTGCACCGCTGGCATGCGACCACCAATGGCATCGCCGACGCGCTCGGTCTGTGCCTGTGGGAGATCGACGACCTGCCGATCAAGCCCTACACGGTGACCACGGTCTACGGAAACCTCGCCAAGGTCTTCGGCCCCAACGTCATCCCGGTGCTCACGAACACCCACTGGGAAGAGCTGCTCCACCCCGACGACGCCGCTGCCAGCGCCACGATCGACGAGTCGATAGACGCCGGCAAGGACTATCGGGTGCGCTACCGGCAGCGTCAGGCCGACGGGACGTACCCATGGATCGAAGAGGTTGGCCATGTCGAGGTGAACAACGCCGGAATTCCGGTGCGGGTCAGCGGGTTCACCCACGACATCGACTCCACCGTCGAGACCGGCGAGCAGTTGAGCCGGCTCGACAACATCGTCGAGAGCCTTCCGGTGGCCATCTCGATAATGCACCTCGTCGATCCGGCCGACCCGACGTCGCTCACCGTGCTGTACGAGAACGAAGCCTCGGCCCGGATCAATGCGAACGTCGCGCGGATAGGACGACGCCTGATCGACATCGATCCGCGCCTGTTCGAGACCGAACGGCATCGCGGCCTCGGGTTCATGATGGCTGCGGTAGCTGCCGGCGGTGAGCCCTTCTCGGTCCCCGACGCGAACCTCCCCGTCGCCGGGCAGGTCCGCCTGCACTCGTTACGGGTGAGCCCCCTGCCTGGAAACCGCATCGCCGTCATCGTCGAAGATCTCCACGAGCTCCACACGGCTCGGCGCGAGCTGGAGCGCACCGCCTTCGTCGATCCGCTCACCGAGCTGCCCAACAGGGCCCGCATCCGCAAGATGCTGGTCGATGCGCCGGTCGGCAGCGTGCTCGCAGTGCTCGACCTCGACCGCTTCACCGACATCATCGATTCGTTCGGTCATTCGTGCGGCGATCAGATGATCGTCGAGGTCGCCCGCGTGCTCGCCGAAGCACCCGACGGAGTGTCGGTGGCTCGGCTGGGGGGCGACGAGTTCGGCATCCTCGCACCTCCTGGTCTCGCCACCCATGCCGAGCTGGGTCGCCAGGTCGAGGCGGCGTTGCGACGGCCGTTCACATTGCCGAACGGTCTCACCCTGCAGGCCTCGGCCAGCATCGGCATCACCTCCAAGAACCGGGCCGACACGCCCCCCGACGAGCTGCTCCGTCAGGCCGACGTCGCCGTCAACCGAGCGAAGCGGCTGCACAGTGGCATCGAGATCTACAGCCCCGCCAGCGACAGTTCGGCACCGCACCGGATGATGCTGATGGGCGAGATCCGCCGAGCCATCGGCGACCGCGAGCTCGAGTTGCACTTCCAGCCGATGATCGAGTGCAGCACCGGCCGAACCGTGCGGTTCGAGGCGATGCTGCGGTGGCGGCACCCGTCGCTCGGGCTGCTCCAGACCGGCGACCTGATCGAGATGATGGAGCTCAGCAACCTCAACAGCGATCTTGTCCGCTACTGCCTCGACGTGGCCATCGATCAGTGCACGACCTGGCATGCCGATGGCCACGTCGTTCCGATCTCGATCAACGTCGGCGGCGGCACGGTGCACGACGCCGAGCTCGTCGATTCCATCATTGGCAAGGTCGAAGATGCCGGGCTGCCACCGTTCACGATCGGCCTCGAGCTGGCCGAACGACACCTCATGCTCGGCTCGGGCATCAGCGGCGAGTCGACCCGCCGTCTCGCCGACGCCGGCATCTGGATCGCCATCGATCAGTTCGGCACCGGCACATCGCCGATGTCCGCGGTTCCTCACATCGCCGCGCACGCGCTCAAGATCGACTGGGCCTTCGCCAACGACCTGTGCCGCGGCGACGGCCAGGTGTTGCAGGCCATCGCCGCGATCTTCCACAAGCTCGGTCTGATGATGTGTGTGATCGGCGTCGACGACCAGGCAACGGCGGCCTGGCTGATCGACAACGGCGCCGATCGCATCCAGGGCACGGCCGTGGGCGAGCCGGTGGCCCCGGCCGATCTTCCCCGGTTGTTGGCCCAGGCCACGGTCCGCGAGGTCGCCAATGGCGCGGTGTCTTGATCCGGCCCGCGGCGGCGGCACTATGGTTGTACTGCACAACTGATCTCACTTGTGCCCGAATCAGCCGGGGGGCATCGTGGCCGATCCTTACAAGCCGAGAGCACCGTTCGCTCCGTGGGACCGACGCGAGCTCCCAGGGTCGTTCGACGTCGAGGATTCGGCCCGGCGCGTCGGCAACTACAAGTGGGCCGAGATGAAGCTCTTCGAGGCCCTCGGCGGCTGGGTGGCCACGGTGCCCGAGCTCGATGTGAAGATGCGGCTCGGCACCCATTGCTACAAGCACGCCTGGCATGCCGACCTGTGGCACAAGCGCCTGCCCGAGCTGCGCGAGATGAACCCCGACCGGCTCACCCAGCCGGCCAACGACGCGATGGTGCGCTTCGTCGAGGCGATGACCGAGCCGGAGGCGCCCGATCAGACGATCGAGAAGCTCGTCGGGGTGTACCGCGTGTTCATCCCCCGGTTCATCGCCGCGTACACGTTCCACAAGAACAACACCAGCCAGATCACAGACGCTCCCACGATCAGGTCGATCAACTTCATCCTCCAGGACGAGTTCGACGACTGGCGTGACGGCGAGATGATCCTCCAGTCGCTCATCGAAACGCCCGATGATGTGGAGCGAGCGGCGCGGCACCAGGCGAGGCTCGAAGCGATCATGGTCGAGGCCGGCGGCATCGCCGGACCGGGTTCGATCGGAATGACGAGCACCGGCGCTTCGGCGAACGGTCCACAGAACGGGAGCGCGGCATGAGGAAGTTCTTCCCGGTCGAGGAGCTGGCCCGCGACGGGCGGTTCAACCAGATCACGATGAAGGACCGGATGGCCGATCCGCGCACCGTGCTGGGCAAGGACGGCGTACGGCCGTCGTCGAACCGCCTCGTGCCCAGCCGCCCCGATGCCAGCACTGCGGCGCGGGTGCTGATGCACGGCATCTTCGTCGGCGAGATCCAGGCCCTTGAGGGCGCCGGTCGCACGTGCCACGACTTCCGCACTGCCGGCGACCAGGCGCGACGCGCCCAAGACGCTGCGGCGGGCGACGACAGCGGCGCCGATGCGGTGCCGTTCGCATTGAAGCTCGATATGGCCCGCCAGGCGTGGGACGAAGCCCGACACGTGGAGATCAGCGTGAAGCTGAGCGACTGGATGGGCGGCGAGATCGGCGAGATCGCCGAGAACACCGTGCTCCAGGCGGCGTGCAGCACTGATCCGGTGCTGCGGCTTGCCGGCGTGAACCGCGCCCTCGAGGGCCTCGCCATCGACGTGTTCACGACGATGAAGGAGTTCGGCGACCTGGCCGGCGATCCGTTCCTCGAGTTCTGCGAGGACTGGATGCTCGCCGACGAGGTCACCCACGTGAAGATGGGCAGCGACTGGTTGCGCAAGGTGACCGAGAACGATCCCGAGCGACGCAAGAAGGCGCTCGAGTTCCAGGGAATCGTCGACAAGCTGTTCAGCTACGGCGGCACGCGCAGCGACAGCGAGGAGTCGCCGATCGGGCTCGCCCGCCGGTTCCGCGAGCTGGCCGGCTTCACCGATTCCGAGGTGGAAGACATCGCCGAGGTCAGCCTGGCCGCGCTGAACGAGCGCAAGGACGCGGTGGCGCGCCTGCAGGCCGAAGCTGCCAGCCAGTTCGCCGGCAGATGACGATCACGGTCACGCCGCAGACGTTCAGCTACGTCTCTTTCGACGCCGACCTGATCGGTCGCGTCGCCCAGAGCCTGGTCGGCGCGCTGGGGCTCGAGGATCACCCAGTTTCGATCGAGGTCGACGAGACGACCCCGCTGGCCCGCAGCTCGGTGGCGCTGTCCGACGACATGGGCGTCGTCGACAACATCAGCATCCGCGTCGAGAGTGGCGCGTTCGAAGACACGCGCCGACCGCGGCAGCAGAGCGAGAACGCCACCGCCACAACGCTCGGCCGCGTGCTGCTGCGCGCCCGCGACCGCTTGCTCGGCGGGTTCGGCGAGGCACCGCCCGACGACGAGCTGTCGCTCGCCCAGATGGCGGCGTGGGAGACCTACTGCGTCGGGCGGCTGGTGCGCCTGGGCATCGAGGTGAACCAGCAACGGTGGCGGTACAACTTCCGCAACCGCCACGGTTTCAGCGACGCCGCCGATGCCGCCTTCGACCGGATCTGGGCCGGCGACGGTCTCACGTGGGGCGAGCTCGACGAGATCAGCCGCGCTGCGTCGGCAACTTGACGTTGCGCCGCGGGTCCTAGGGGCCGTTGCTCAAGCCACGGGCCCGGTGGCCGATCTAGCTTGTGAACCTGCGCGAGACTGCGCCCACCGAACCACGTTCACCTTGGAGGATCCCATGAACAGCGACGACCGCATCCAGGACCTGGAAGCCAAAGTTGCCGAGCTCACCGCACTGGTCGAGCAGATGACCGCACCGCCATCAGCCGCCCCCGCGCTGATCGAGACGACCGCGGTGGAAACGAGCGCCGTGGTATCGAGCGAAGCGGAGTCGACCGCCGTGGAGGCGCCGAGGACCGCATCACGTCGCGGCATGTTGAAGCTGGCCGGAGCCGCAGCCGCCGGCGCCGTCGTGGCAACGGCCAACCAGGTGCTGCCGGCTGCCGCTGCTGATGGCAATCCCATCTTCTTCGGCTCGTTCGTCAATGCGAACATCTTCGTGGTCCGTGACGAGAGCGGTGGACCGTTCTTCTTCGGCGACTCCAGCTCGTCGAGCTTCCCGGCGGCCATCGGCGGCTACTCGTACCGCACCGTCGCCAATGGCCTCTACGGTTACACGGCCATGGGCGGCGCCGGCGTGGTCGGCTACGGCGCCGGTACCGGTTCCACCGGGTTGTTCGCCCAGGGTATTCGCTCGAACATCGAGCTGAAGGCCGCCGGCGCGGCGCCCGCGGCCCGTACCGACGCCCACGTGCTCGGTGAGGTGGTCTGCGACACCGCCGGCGACGTGTGGGTCTGCACCGTGGCCGGTACTCCGGGTACGTGGCGCAAGGTTGCCGGCGCTGCCACCAGCGGATCACTTCACCTGCTGGCCGCGCCGAAGCGCGTCTACG
>VFMC01000030.1:18646-19108 GCA_006515795.1 Acidimicrobiaceae bacterium
CCGACACCGCACCGAAGACTCCACTGTCGGGCGCGACCCGCACCATCGACTGCACGCTCAACTCGAGCGGCGTTCCGGCCACCGTCACGGGACTCGTGCTCAACCTCACCGCCATTGCCATCTCGGCGACGGGCTATCTGTCGGTGAGTCCCGGTACGACCGGCTTCTCGGGTACCTCGACGCTGAACTGGGGATCAGCCGGCGCGGTCGTTGCCAACTCGGCCACCGTCAGCACCGGCAGCGCTGGTGGCGCGAGGGTCGACGTGACTGCAGGCGGAGGAGGCAACGCCAACTTCATCGTCGACGTCTTCGGCTACTACCTCTGAGTCGTCCGCGTCGTCCGAGTCGTCCGAGTCGCCGCCCATCCATGGTCATTTCACGATCTGGGCCGAATCCGTTTCGGCGGCCGAGAAATCATCGGCCCAGATCTTGAAATGAACGAGATCTCCGGGCGCGACGTCG
>VFMC01000031.1 GCA_006515795.1 Acidimicrobiaceae bacterium
GCTCGCGGGCTGCTTCCGGCGCATCCATCAGCGTGTGCAGACGCCGGCGGGGACCCGCGAGTTCGCGATCAACTCGTCCAACAGCCGGCACTGGTCGGCCGCGATGCGCTCGTACGTCACGGATCTCACCGAGGGCACCGACGGCCCGCGCGAGGCCGACTTCAACATGCGTTGGTTCGGTGCGTTGGTCGCCGATGCGTACCGGATCCTGCTGCGCGGCGGCGTCTTCCTGTATCCCGATGACGGCCGTGCGGGGTACACCAAAGGGCGCCTGCGCCTGGTCTACGAAGCACAGCCGATCGCGATGCTGTTCGAGCAGTCCGGCGGCGCGGCCACCGACGGCAGCCGTCGCATCCTCGACCTGACGGCCGGCCACCTCCATGCGCGCACGCCGCTCGTGTTCGGCTCGGCCGACAAGGTCGCGCGGGTCGCCCGCTATCGCGAGTTGGTCGGCAACGACCCCGAGCGGGCGCCGCTGTTCGGCACCCGCGGGCTCTTCCGGGAAGGGCTGTGACCGTGATGAGCACGCAACACCCGATCATCTCCGTCACCGGCTCGTCGGGCGCCGGCACGTCCACGGTCAAGCACACGTTCGACCAGATCTTCCGTCGCGAAGGCACCATCGCCGCATCCATCGAGGGCGACGCATTCCATCGCTACGACCGCGTCGAGATGCGCGAGGCGATGGCGATCGCGGCCGCGGAAGGCAACGACCACTTCAGCCACTTCGGCCCGGAGGCCAACCTGTTGCCCGAACTGGAGGACGTGTTCCGCACCTATGCCGCGACGGGCACGGGCCGAACCCGCCACTACGTGCACGACGCGGCCGAGGCCGAGCGCTACGGCAGCCCGACCGGCACGTTCACCGCGTGGGAACCGATCGAGGTGGGCAGCGACCTGCTGTTCTACGAGGGCCTGCATGGCGCGGCCGTCACCGGCGGTGCCCACATCGCGGCGCTGGCCGATCTGAAGATCGGCGTCGTGCCGGTCATCAACCTCGAGTGGGTGCAGAAGATCCACCGCGACTCGACCACGCGCGGCTACTCCACCGAGGCGGTCACCGACACGATCCTGCGGAGGATGCCCGACTACGTGCGCCACATCTGCCCCCAGTTCACGCAGACCGACATCAACTTCCAGCGGGTGCCGATGGTGGACACGTCCAACCCGTTCATCGCCCGTTGGATCCCCACACCTGATGAGTCGATGGTCGTCATTCGCTTCCGCAACCCGGCCGGCATCGACTTCCCGTACCTCGTGTCGATGATCCACGACAGCTTCATGTCGCGGGCGAACTCGATCGTCATCCCCGGCGGGAAGCTGGACATCGCGATGCAGCTGATCCTCACCCCGATGATCCACCGCCTCATCGACCGCAAGCGGCGTGCAGCATGAGCGCGACCGGCACGATGGCAGGACCGCACGCGGGCGACGCCAGCGGCCCCGCCAACGCATTGCGGGCGTTGGCGATGGATGCGGTGCAGGCGGCCAACTCGGGCCACCCGGGCATGCCGATGGGCATGGCCGATGTCGGCGCGGTGCTGTTCACCGAGCACCTCACCTTCGATCCCACCTGGCCGGAGTGGCCTGACCGCGACCGCTTCGTGCTCTCCGCCGGGCACGGTTCGATGCTGCTGTACGCGGCACTCCACCTACTGGGGGTGGAGGGGATGTCGGCCGATCAGCTGCGCCGGTTCCGCCAGATCGGTGCGCTGACCGCGGGCCATCCCGAGTACGGACACTGCCCAGGCGTGGAGACCACCACCGGCCCGCTGGGCCAGGGCATCGCGACCGCGGTGGGCATGGCGATCGCCGAACGCATGGCCAACGCGCGGTTCGGCGATGCCCTCGTCGACCACCGCACGTTCGTGATCGCCGGCGACGGCTGCCTGATGGAGGGCATCAGTCACGAGGCGATCGATCTCGCCGGGCACCTCCGGCTCGGCCGGCTGGTGGCGCTGTGGGACGACAACGGCATCTCGATCGATGGCAGCACCTCGCTGACCACGTCGACGGATCAACCGGCGCGGTTCACCGCCGCCGGATGGCACGTCACCTCGATCGACGGGCACGATCGCGACGCGATTCGCGCAGCGCTCGCTGCAGCCGAACACGACCCGCGCCCCTCACTGATCGCGTGCCGCACGACCATCGGTCAAGGGTCCCCGAACATGGCCGGCACCGCGGCCGTGCACGGCAGCCCACTGGGAGCAGACGAGGTCGCAGCCGCAAGGGCACACCTTGAGTGGTCCCACCAACCCTTCGAGGTCCCCGACGAGGTGCGCGAGCCGTGGCGCACCGCCGGCCGACGCGGCACGGCCGCCCGACTCGAATGGCAACGACGGTGTGACACAGCGGATGCGGAGCAGTTGGCGTCGTTCCAGCGCGGCGCTGCGTGGACCGCTGAGGCGGAAGCGGTACTTGCTGTCGTCACCGACGGGTTCCGCGTCGCGCAGCCGTCGCTGGCGACGCGTCAATCGTCGCAGCAGGTGCTGGAAGCGCTGGCCGGCACACTTCGCTCGCTGGTCGGCGGCTCGGCCGATCTCACCGGTTCCAACGGCACCCGAGCGAGCTCGCAACGAGCCGTGAGCGCCGACGACTTCAGCGGCAGCTACGTGCACTGGGGCGTCCGCGAACATGCGATGGCCGCGGCGATGAACGGCATCGCGCTGCACGGCGGCTTCCTCCCGTACGGCGGCAGCTTCCTCGCCTTCGCCGACTACTGCCGGCCGGCCATCAGGCTCTCGGCGCTGATGGGAACCGGCGTCGTCTACGTGATGACGCACGACTCGATCGGCCTCGGCGAGGACGGACCGACCCATCAACCGGTCGAGCAGCTCGCGTCCCTGCGCGCGATCCCGAACCTGCGGGTGTTCCGGCCGGCCGACGCGATCGAGACCGCGCAGGCGTGGGGAGCCGCGCTGCGTCACGGTGGCACGCCCAGCGTGCTGTGCCTGAGCCGTCAAGCACTGGCCACGCTGCCTCGGCAAGACCCAGGGACCGACGGTGTCGCCCGCGGTGCGTACCTGGTGAGCGGCAGCGCGGACCGCGACGTCACGCTGCTCGCGACCGGGTCCGAGGTGGCGATCGCGGTCGCCGCGGCGGCGGTCCTGGCCGACGGCGGGATCCGGGCAGCGGTCGTGTCGATGCCGTGCTGGGAGCTGTTCGACGAGCAGGATGTCGCGTACCGGGTGGGCGTGCTCGGCACGGCCCCGCGGGTCGCGATCGAGGCCGCCGCCCGCTTCGGTTGGGATCGCTGGCTCGGCCCCGCCGACCGGTTCGTCGGCATGAGCGGCTTCGGTGCGTCGGGTCCCGCCGCCGAGCTCTACGAACACTTCGGCATCACCGCCACCGCGGTCGCGGACGCGGCACGGGCAGCGCTCACCGACAGGGAAAGGAGTCACTGATGGCTCGTATCACGTTGCGCCAACTGCTGGACGACGCGGCGGAGCACGGCTACGGCGTGCCCGCGTTCAACATCAACAACATGGAGCAGGTGCTGGCGGTGATGGCTGCGGCCGCGGCCGTCGATGCACCGGTCATCCTGCAAGCCAGTCGCGGGGCGCGTTCCTATGCCGGCGACGTGATGATCCGGCACCTCGTCGACGCCGCCGAGGAGATGCATCCCGGCATCCCCATCTGCCTGCACCAGGACCATGGCAACAGCGAGAGCACCTGCTTCTCCGCGATCCGCAACGGCTTCACCAGCGTGATGATGGACGGCTCGCTGCTGCCCGACGCGACGACGCCCGCGACGTACGAGCAGAACGTAGAGATCACCCGCCGGGTCACCGAGGTCGCGCATTCCATCGGGCTGTCCGTGGAGGGCGAGCTCGGTGTGCTCGGCAGCCTGGAGCACGGCACCGGCGAGCAGGAGGACGGTCACGGAGCCACCGGTGTGCTCGGGCACGATCAGTTGCTGACCGACCCTGCACAAGCGGTCGATTTCGTGGGGCGCACGAAGGTCGACGCGCTCGCGATCGCGATGGGCACATCCCACGGCGCGTACAAGTTCAGCCGGCGGCCCGACGGGCAGATCCTCGCCATGTCGGTGGTGCGCGAGATCCATCGCCGGCTGCCGGACACGCACCTGGTGATGCACGGGTCGTCGTCGGTGCCACAGGAGTTGCAGGACGCGTTCAACGCTGCCGGTGGCGAGATGCCACAGACGTTCGGTGTGCCGGTCGAGGAGATCGAGGAGGGCATCCGCCACGGCGTGCGCAAGATCAACATCGACACCGATTGCCGCTTGGCGATGAGCGCCGCCATGCGTCGCGTCGCGATCGACGACCGACGCGAGTTCGACCCGCGCAAGTTCACCGCACCCGCGCTGGCCGCGATGCGCGACCTGTGCCGACTGCGGTTCGAGCAGTTCGGCGCTGCCGGCCGTGCGGCCCGCCTCACCCCCATCCAGCCGGCCGCCATGGCCCGCGCCTACGAGACAGGAGAGCTGACGAGATGAGCCGTTACGACGCCGGTGTGAAGGACTACCGCCACACCTATTGGGATTCCGACTACACGCCGAAGGACACCGACCTGTTGGCCTGCTTCAAGATCACCCCGCAGGAGGGCGTGCCACGCGAGGAAGCCGCCGCGGCGGTGGCTGCCGAGAGCTCGACGGGCACTTGGACGACCGTGTGGACCGATCTGCTCACCGACCTCGACCACTACAAGGGCCGCGCCTACCGGGTGGAGGACGTGCCGGGCGACGCTGAACGCTTCTATGCCTTCGTGGCCTACCCGATCGATCTGTTCGAGGAGGGGTCGGTGGTGAACGTGCTCACCTCGCTGGTCGGCAACGTCTTCGGCTTCAAAGCGAGGAAGACGTGCGCTTCCCGCTGCACTACGTGATGACCTGCGGCGGCCCACCGAACGGCATCGCGGTCGAACGCGACAAGCTCGACAAGTACGGCCGGCCGCTGCTCGGATGCACGATCAAACCGAAGCTCGGGCTGTCGGCCAAGAACTACGGCCGCGCCGTGTACGAGTGCCTGCGTGGCGGGCTCGACTTCACCAAGGATGACGAGAACGTGAACTCGCAACCGTTCATGCGGTGGCGGCATCGCTTCGAGTACGTGGCCGAGGCCGTGAAGCAAGCCGAGACCGAGACCGGCGAACGCAAGGGCCACTACCTGAACGTGACCGCCCCGACGGTGGAGGACATGTACGAACGCGCCGAGTTCGCCAAACACCTCGACATGCCGATCATCATGCACGACTTCCTGACCGCCGGCTTCAGCGCCAACACTTCACTGGCCAACTGGTGCCGGCGCAACGGGATGCTGCTCCACATCCACCGGGCGATGCATGCCGTGCTCGACCGCAACCCGAACCATGGCATCCACTTCCGCGTTCTCACCAAGTGCTTGCGCCTGTCCGGCGGCGACCACCTCCACTCGGGCACTGTCGTCGGCAAGCTCGAGGGTGACCGGCAAGCCACCCTCGGGTGGATCGACCTGATGCGCGAGCGCTTCATCCCCGAAGACCGCAGCCGCGGCATCTTCTTCGACCAGGACTTCGGCCACATGCCCGGGGTCTTCCCCGTCGCGTCCGGCGGCATCCACGTGTGGCACATGCCGGCGCTCGTGTCGATCTTCGGCGACGACGCAGTGCTGCAGTTCGGCGGTGGCACCCTGGGCCACCCATGGGGCAAGCCCGCAACGAAGGCCGCGACCTGGAGCGCGAGTCGCGCGAGATCCTCACCGGCGCCGCAAGGCACAGCCCGGAGCTGGCTGCCGCGATGGAGACGTGGCGCGAGATCCGCTTCGAATACGACATCGTCGACAAGCTCGCCAGCCGCTGAACAGCCGAACGAAACACCACCCCCGACCATCACGATCAAAGTCACCACGACAGGACGCACCGATGCACACCGACCTCCAGCCCTACCGATCACGACTCGACGACCCCGCCTCGAAGCGGTTCGGCACGTTCTCCTACCTCCCGCCGTTCGACGACGCGGGTATACGCGCGCAGGTGCAACACATCGTCGACCGAGGATGGAACTGCGCCATCGAGCACGTGGAGCCGAGCCGGGCCACCGCCCGGTACTGGTACCTGTGGAAGCTGCCGATGTTCGGCGAACGCGATCCCGAGGTGATCCTCGGCGAGATCGCCGCCTGTCGCGCCGCCAACCCGCACGACCACCTCCGCCTCGTCGGCCACGACAACAAACGACAGACGCTGGGGATGTCCATCGTGGTCGCCAGGGGCCGGCCCACGTGATCTCGATCGCGCCATCGATCCTTTCCGCCGACTTTGCCCGCCTCGGCGAAGAGATCCGCGCCGTCGACGAGGCCGGCGCCGATTGGATCCACGTCGACGTGATGGACGGTCACTTCGTGCCCAACATCACCATCGGCCCGGCCCGGCGCCGACTCCATCACCGTCCACGCCGAGGCCGGCCCACACCTGTCGCGCACCCTGCAGCGCACTCGAGAACTCGGCGTAAGAGTTGGCGTATCGATAAACCCGGCCACGCCCGTGACGGTGCTGGAGCACGTGCTCGACGAAGTGGACCTCGTGCTCGTGATGTCCGTGAACCCTGGCTTCGGCGGCCAACGATTCATCCCCGCGACCGTCGAGAAGGTAGTGCGGTTGCGTGCGTTGATCGGCGACGCATCGGTCGATGTGCAGGTCGACGGCGGCATCATCGTCGGCAACGCGGCTGCCGTAGTGGCAGCAGGAGCCAACGTGCTCGTCGCCGGTTCAGCCGTCTTCACCGGCGGCCCGGATCGCTACCCAGTGAACATCGCGGCCCTGCGCGACGCGGCGAGCTCCTCTTGAAGCCTCCCGCGCGCCGTTCGGGTGCAGCGGCTGGCCCGCCGGCTGGGCGTTGGTCGGTCAGTCGCCGTAGCCGTCGAGGTGGGTGCTGTGCCAGTTCCAGGCGCTCTCGACGATCTTGCCGAGGTCGTAGCGAGCCGTCCAGCCGAGGGTGCTGCGCACGATGGAGGGATCGGCGAAGCTCGACACGGGGTCGCCGGCGCGTCGATCGATGATCTCGTAGGGCACGGTCATTCCGGAGGCGTGTTCGGTGGCGGTGAACACGTCGAGCACGCTGCTGCCCACGCCGGTGCCCACGTTCAACGCAATGCTCGGGCGGCCGTTGGCGAGGTGATCGAGGGCCCGGATGTGGGCATCGGCGAGGTCGTCGACGTGGATGTAGTCGCGGATGCAGGTGCCGTCGGGTGTTGGGTAGTCGTTGCCGAACACCTGCACCGGCCCGCGCCGGCCGAGGGTGGCTTTCATCACCAGTGGAACGAGGTTGAGAGTGAGGGCCCAGTCCTCGCCGATGGTGGCGTCGATGCTGGCCCCGGCGGCGTTGAAGTAGCGCAGGCTGACCGAGTTGAGGCCCTTGGTGACGCCGTACCAGCCGAGTATGCGTTCGACCGTGGCCTTCGATTCGGCGTAGACGCTCTCGGGGTGCAGCGGTGCGTCTTCATGAACCGGAACGGATTCGGGGGTGCCGTAGACCGAGCAGCTCGACGAGAAAACGATGTCGCGAACATCGGCGGCGAGCATCGCCTCGACGAGGTCGACGGTTCCGGCCACGTTGTTCATCCAGTACTTCTCGGGCTCGAGCATCGATTCGCCGACGTTCTTGTAGGCGGCGAAGTGCACCACCTGGGTTACGCCGTGGCTGCGACACAGGTCGGTCACGAGGGCGCGGTCGCGGATGTCGCCGACCACGAGCTCGGCGCCGAGCAGTGCGGCGCGGTGACCGAACTCCATCGAGTCGAGCACCACCACCGGCTTGCCCTGTTCACGCAACATGCGCACTGTGTGAGAGCCGATGTAGCCGGCGCCGCCGGTGACGAGGATGGTCATGTGCGCAGTCTTGCCCAGCCGATCAGATCTGCTCGTTCACGCAGAAGTGCTCGATCATCCGGCCGAGGCCTTCACGCAACTCGATCGATGGCCGCCAGCCGTATGCCGACTCGATGAGGGTGATGTCTGGTTGCCGTTTCAGCGGGTCGCCCTCGCGCTCGGCGGGCAGCGGCATTGCCGTGATCGCACTCGACGATCTGGCGAGCTCGACGACGAGCTCGGCGAGCTGGCGCATGGTGAACTCCGCCGGGTTGCCGACGTTGACCGGGCCGGTGATGTTCCCGTCGAGGACCGCGATGAGGCCGCGCACCTCGTCGCTCACGTGGCAGAAGCTGCGGGTCTGCGAGCCGTCGCCGTGCAGGGTGAGCGGTTCGCCGCGCAGCGCCTGGACCACGAAGGTGTTCACCACCCGGCCGTCGTCGGGGCGCATCCGTTCGCCGTAGGTGTTGAAGATGCGGGCGATGCGAACGTCGAGGCCGTGCACGCGGCGGTAGGCCATGGTGATCGCTTCGCTGAACCGCTTGGCTTCGTCGTAGCAGCTGCGCGGCCCGGTGCAGCTGACGTTGCCGAGGTACGTCTCGGGTTGCGGGTGCACGAGCGGGTCGCCGTACACCTCGCTGGTGGAGGCGAGGAAGAAGCGGGCGTTCTGGGCGAGGGCGAGGTCGAGGAGCCGGCGGGTGCCGGTGGAGCCGACAGCGAGGATCTCGAGCGGCATCGTCGCGAAGTCGACCGGTGATGCGGGACTGGCGAGATCGAGCACGGTGTCGTAGGCGCCGTCGGTGATCGAGCTCGGCAGCGGCTCGGTGATGTCGTGCTCGACAACCGCGAACCGGGGGTGGGTGGCGAGGTGGGCGACGTTGGAGCGGCGACCGGTGACGAAGTTGTCGACGACCGTGACGGTGTCGCCGCGACCCAGGAGCACGTCGACCATGTGCGAGCCGATGAAGCCGCCACCGCCGGCGACCAGGTGGTGGGTCATCGGCCGATGCCGACGATTGTGAATCCGGCGCGATGCCAGTCGCTGCGGTCGATCAGGTTGCGGCCATCCACGACCTGACGTCCCGTCATGGTGGTGGCCACCCGCTCGGGTTCGAGCCAACGGAAGTCGTCCCACTCGGTGAGCACCGCCAGCACGTCGGCTCCGTCGGTGGCCTCGTACGGATCAGTGCACACCGTGATGTCCGCGGGCACACCTGGCTTGGCCGCCGCAACGGTCGGGTCGAAGGCCCGTACCCGAGCGCCACGCCCGAGGAGGCGCTCGATGATCGCCACCGCCGGGGAGTCGCGGAGGTCGTCGGTGCGGGCCTTGAACGTGAGGCCCCATACCGCCACGGTCTTGCCGTCGAGGGATCCGCCTGCTCCGGCGGCGATCTTGTCGGTGACGCGATCGAACTGCTCGTCGTTCACCGTGATGACGCCGGCAAGGAGGTCGAACCGGTATCCGGCCTCGTTGGCGATCTTGAGCAGCGCTCGCGAATCTTTTGGAAAGCAGTTGTGAGCCACGAGGCCACCGGTGGCGACGATGGTGTGGTTGCGGGCGACCTCGACCGAGTAAACGGTCTGTTCGACCGGGCGTGACCGAATCTCGACCACACGCACCCATGCCGTGCCCTTGCGGTCGCGGCGGGAGCCGGCTGGCGCGATTCGCTTGCTCTGTCGTTCGATCTGGCGAAGCACGGTGTCGCGCTCGTGAGGCTCGAGAAGCCAAAGCGCATCCTCGATCTGATCGGCGCCGGAGATGACGAGCCAGTGCGTGTCGACCGTGCTGTTCGTCGTTCGCGCTATCTTCTGGCGGGCGACGATTCCCGTCTCGGCGAGCAATCGAAGCATTCCATCGGCAAGCTCGGGCGAAACGGTGCCGTACTCGAGTGCGACCGATGGTCCACCGTTCAGCAACGACCATGACCCATCGCCTGCCCACAACCCACGCAGCAACGCCTGTTTCGCGTCGATCGAAGCGCTCCAAACCACGTCGGGGATGCGGTGCGTGTAGCAGTTCGTTCCCGTTCCGAGTACGTGCTCGAACCACGATGCGAGCAGCCGGGAGGAGATCGACACCTGCATCGCTGTTCTCATCCTCCGAACGGTCACCTTTACGCCGAGATCGCGCCAGAACGTAGCGACGAAGTGGACCAGGCGCTGTTCCTGTTCAGGGTGGAACGACCAGCAGATGCGACGACGAGCCCCGTCGGTGGAGATGTGACCCTCGGCGAGGAAGAGGCCGAGCATCTCCCAGCAGTCGTCGGTGAGCTCGACGTGCATGGGCACGTAGGTGCCATTGGTGGTTGTGCCGAGCAGCGCGCCGTCGAGCGGCAGCCGCAGGCGCGCCGCCTCGGTGAGTCGCATCGTGCCCGTTCGCCGTGAGTCGTACCTCCGCGCGGCCGTCAGCACCGAGTCGACGGAGCGGGCTATGGCGGCTTGCTCGGTGGTGAGCCGCACGATGACGTCGTTCCAGCGCAGCCCGGCGGGCGCGATCGCCTCGATCATCGGGGCGTGCTCGGGCAGCGCCTCGGTGAGCGGGGAGCCGAGGGAGATGGGGAGCCAGTCGTCGATGGTGAGCTCGCTGGCGCACTTCACCTCCACGCTTCCATCTCCGTCACGAACAATCATCGGGTGATCGGCCGTGACGGTGAGGCGTCGGCCCATCTTGGTGCGCATCGTCACCATCTCGCCGGTGTACGGGCGCGACGTGACGGCCAGGGCCGGCTGGAACTCGGGGATGATCTGGCCTTCGCTCCAGCTGAGCACCTCGAGCCCGTCGACGGGCAAAGCGTCGAGTTGGTCGAACCTGATGAGTCGCGAGCCGAATGCATCGCGAACGATCAACGATTCGGAGCCGTCGAAGCAACTGCCGCCCCATCCGGGGCCGGGGCGGAGGAACTCGGTGCCGATGCGCTTGTCGTAACCCATGCCCACGACTACGTCGTTCACGTCGGCGCCGACGCCTTCGCAGATGGCGGCGATGGCGTTGATGAAGCTGAGCTTGGTGGCAAGGAACGCGTTGGCCGCGTACTTGATGGTCTCGGCCGAGGCGGGGTCGGTGACGATCACCTGCGGGCGGATCGATTCGTACAGGGCACCGACGGCGATGGCCGCGGCCCGGTCGTCGCAGCCGACCACCACCCGGTCGGGCTTGAGGAAGTCGTCGACGGCGGAGCCCTCACGGAGGAACTCGGGGTTGCTCACCACTCGGATGTCGGGCCGCTTCAGCACCCGCTCCACCACCTTGGTGCTGCCGACGGGGACCGTGGACTTGTTGACCACGATCGCCTCGTACGGAAGCACGCCGGCGATCTCCCGCGCCGCGGCCTCCACGTAGCTGAGGTCGGCCGAGCCGTCGTCACCTTGCGGCGTGGGGACGCAGAGGAAGGCGATCTCGCAGTCTTCGACCGCGTTCGCCGCGCCGACGACGAAGCGCAGGTTGCCGCGCTTGAGCCCGCGGTTGACGAGCTCGTCGAGTCGGTGCTCGACGATCGGGATCTCTCCCCGGCTGAGCATCGCCACCTTGTTGGCATCGATGTCGGCGCACACCACGTCGTGGCCGAGGTGGGCGAAGCACGCGCCCGTGGTCAATCCGACGTATCCAGTACCGATGATTGCAAGGCGGGTCACGGGCAGGCAATCTACCTGTCGACGTGCTCGACGGCCCGTTGGCCCACGATGACCGACTCGATTCGCCCATCTACCGGCGACCGTACGCCGAGCCGGGGACCGGGGCGCAGGAGCGGGCAGGCGCCGCGGCGACTTCGATCGATGTGCGAAACGGCTATTGAAATGTGTGTGAAACGGTCACTCAAGCCTGTTCCTGACGATCATCGTGCTAGCTGGCGGTCGATCGGGAGCGGCTGCCGTGCGGGCGAGGACCGCTCAGTTGCGTCGTCGGCGCGTGGTCAGGGGAGGAGTTGGAAGGCGTCGCAGTGGTTGGGGCGAACGACGCGGTAGTGGCGGTGGTCCAATGTCGCGAGGCGCGTGCTCCCGAGGCGCTCGGCGATCGCGATGACGCCAGCGTCGGTGCCGCCGAGGTGAAGATCTTGGTAACGATCGACGAGTGCTCGGACCCGCTCCCAATCGGTGTCGATGAATGGCTCGATGATGATGGTGCGCTCGATGATCGCGGTGTCGAGGGCGAGCTCTCCCATCGGGCCAACTTGACGGTCGATCAGATGCGCCGCTTCCGCGATGACCATCGCGGTCGTGATCAGCGGTCCGTCATCGGTCTCGAGCAACAGGCTGCATCCACCGAAGTCAGGGTCGTTGCGATCGGCGGCGGCAACCAGCACACCAGTATCAACGATCAACACGCGGGCGGCCGCCCGAAACCCTCGGCAAGCATTTCGTCGGCTTCACGAGCAGAACGGCCGGACGACGATGCGCCAATCCCGACGAACGCCAACCGTCGCTTCACCGGCTTGGATTCGCCGGCCTGGGCGAGTTTGCCCGCCAACTCGTCGACGAGCGCGTCGACGGTGATCCCGCGGCGACTGGCCTCCGCGCTGAGTCGAGCTGCGAGTTCCTCGATCGTGATCGACATGGCGGCAGCCTAATGTTCATCGGTGCCGTTGCTGCTCACGTTCCGCCCGGCGCCCGGCGCCCGGCGTCCCGCGGACCGTTGGCCCACGATGACCGACTCGAGTCGGCCCGTTCCAGGCACATCGAATGCTTGGTCGAGCGAGGGGTTGGCCGTGCCGACGAGCACGACGGCGACGAAGGCTGTGACGACGACCGCGTTGATCGCGATGAGCAGGAGTGGAGAGAGGGGAGGGTTCCAGGCGAGGGGGTCGTCGAGCCAGATCTTGCCGCTGGAACCGACCGTGAACCGGCGCAGGGTCTGCCAGAACCCGGCGACCTCGGCGACGACGAACAGCAGGGCGACGCCGAGGCGCACCGTGGGGACGTGTCGCGTGGCGCCGCGTTCCGACGTCTCGTGCCAGCCGATCATGCCCAGCACGCCGAGACCGGCGAACAACGGAAGCGCGTATCGCCCCTGCCAGATGAGGCCGGCCTTGCGGGCGCTGACCAGGTTGAGCAGCACGGGCGCGGTGAGCAGCCCGACGAACACCGCTGCGGTCGCCAGCTGCAGTCGTCGGTTGCGGCTGGTGATCACTCCGGCCACGGCGACGATGGTGATTGTCGCGAATGCGCCGTAGGTGACCAGCGGCATCCTCGTGTCGAGCCAACCGAGCACGCCGATCATCTGCCGCGCGTACTCGGGCAGCCGTTTCACGGTGTAGGTGAACACGTGCGACCGGGTCCAGTCGGAGGCGATGCGCTCGTCGGTGGCCTCGGCGCCCGCGTACACCGACCAGACGAACAGCGCGGCGACGGCCGCGACGGTGCTCCCGACTGCCGGCAGCAGGAAGCGTGTGGTGAGGAAGCGCTTGGCGCCGTTCCATCCGATGAGCGCGATCACCACGACGACGCCCCCGGCGACCCAGATCAGCGATGCGAACCGTGACAGCAGCACGGTGGCCAGCAGCAATCCGACGAGCATGCCGCTCTGCCACGAGGTGGCGCGTCTGTGCGAGATGTGCAGGCAGAGGGTCCACAGCAGCAAGAAGGCGGCCACCTCGAACCCGTTGGGGTTGACGGTTCCGGCGAGGAACAAGGTCATCGGTGGAAGGGCGAGCAACAGCAGTGGTGAGAGGCGCGCCGCCGATGATCGTCGCGCGAAGGCGAAGGCTGCGGCGATGAGCGCGGCGCACAACGCTGCGGCGACGGCGCGGTAGACCCGCTGGCCGTCGGAATCGATGACCCGGGCGCCGCCGCCGACGATCGCGTACCAGAAGGGTGGGTAGACGGCCGCCGCCGACACGCCTGCGCTGGACGAACCGGTTGCGCAGTCGGCGGGCTGCTCGGGAACGAAGAAGTAGCACATCACGTTCGGCTGGCCCATGGTGTCGGGCACGTCGAACAGGCGGATGTTGGAGGGCTGGTCGGGGATCGGCGTGCCCAGCATCTCGCCGTGGGCGGTGCCGTACGCCTTGTAGAGGTGCGCCGGCTCGTCGGGTGAGGCGAACGGCGGCGTCGCCATGTTCCACGTGAGCAGAAGTGCGAACAGAACCCCGAAAAGGGTGACCGGGTACCGGTACCTGCGCGCATCGAGTGCGCCGTGGTTCATGGCTGGCCGCGCCGTGGCAGGTCGAAGGTCGTGCCCGTGAGCAGCACGGTGCAGGCCCGCACCATCGCCTGGGTGGATGCGTAGAGGTCGGCCGATGGGCGACCGCCCTGGCGTTGGCGCATCTCCACGGGGATCTCTCCCACCCGGTAGCCGCGTCGCGCCGCGACGAGCACCGCTTCGAACGTGTCGCCCAGGTAGTGGGCGGGGAAGTCGTCGGCGAAAGCTTCGAGCAGCGGGGAGCGGATCGCCCGGAAACCCGACGTCGGGTCGGACACCTGGGCATGCCCCGACCGGGCGATCACGAACGACAGGAGCCGGATGCACCACCTTCGTGCGCTCGACATCTGGTGGGTGCCATCGCCGGCGAAGCGACTTCCGATCACGATGTCGAGATCGTTCTCGTCGAGTGCTGCGACCAGTTCGCGGATGTGGCCGGCGACGTGTTGTCCGTCGGCGTCGACCTGCACGATGCACGAGAACCCATGGTCGATCGCGTAGCGAAAGCCGGTGCGCAGCGCGCCGCCGACGCCGAGGTTGATCGGCAACGCCACCACCCGAGCACCGGCGGATGCAGCGAGGTCTGCCGTGTGATCGCGGCTTCCGTCGGAGACCACGAGGCAGTCGAAGCCTGCGTGGCGAACCTCGGTGACGACGTCGGTGATGCAGGCCTCCTCGTCGAAGGCGGGGATCACCACCAGCACCGTGGGAGTGCCGGCGCCGGCGTCAGCGGTCACGCTGCTCCATCTCGTCGAGCCGGCTGGCCAGCAGCGCGTGGGCCTCGGCCGTGGTGCGGAGCCGCTCCTGCAGTTGCGACACGCTGATTGACAGTTGCACCGAGATCGCCAGGAGGAGCACCGAGCTGATCGTGAGCAGCACCGCTGTGGGTGTCATGTTGGCGAGACGCCCGAGCCGACCGACGAAGGGCATCAGCGCGGCGGCCACGGCGACGAGCGCCCCGATGCCGAGCCATCCGATCGCATACCGGGTGCTGAGCAGCCGTCGGCGGGCGAGGCGGAGGATGAATGCCGTGATCAGCAGCCCGCCGATGGCGAGCACGAAGGCCTGCTTAGCGGTGGTCGACATGGACGTCGAGCGTAGGCGACGCGGCCCGGTGGACGGCGGCGCTGGAAGTAGGCTCGTCGCTTCGTGAGCCAGGAACAACCGTTCGCCGTGCTCGTGCCCTATTACTCGAACCTCGCCTACCTGCGACTCACGCTCGAGAGCGTGCTGCGGCAGTCGGATCCTCACTGGTGGTGCGCCGTGGTCGACGACTCGCCTGATGCGGCGGGTGTCGCCGAACTTGTCGCCGAGCTCGGCGATGCACGGCTNCGATGCACGGCTCGGTTACGTGCGCAACGAAGCGAACCTCGGAGTGGCCGGCAACTTCAATCGCTGCTTCGAGCTCGCCGCGGAACGCGGTGCCGAACTGGCGGTGATCTTGCATGCCGACGACCTGGTCGAGCCCGAGTACGTGGCGACGATGCGGGAGGTGCACCGGTGCCACCCCGAAGCGGGGTGCGTGGCGCCAAAGGTGACGGTGATCGATTCCGAAGGGCGCCCGTACCTCCCGCTGCCGGATCGGGTGAAGGCGTGGCTGTGGCCGGATCGGCTCGACCGGCTGCATGGTGAGCGTGGGTTGCGGCTGCTCCTCCGCGGTCAGTTCTTCCACTGCCCTGCGGTGTCGTATCGCGTTGCATTGATCGAGCATCCGGCGTGGGATCAGCGCTGGAGTCAGGTCATGGACCTGATGTTGTACGGCCGGGTCCTGTTGGGTGGAGGCACGATCGTCCTCGAATCGCGATCGGTGTATCGCTATCGACGTCATGCCGCCTCGGAGACACAGGTGAACTCGGTGACGCTGGCCCGCACGATCGAAGAGACCGCCGCCGCGAACGAGCTGGCCAGTGCGGCGCGGCAACTCGGCTGGCGACGGGCCGCGTGGGCCGGGCGGCTGCGCCTGACGATCAGGTTGCAGAGCGTGCTCCAGGCGGTGCGGGCACTCGTGCGTGGCCGACTTCGTCTGTGCTGGCGAGCGCTGCTGCTCGCAGTGCGCCCCTGAACCGCTTCGGTACACTCGCCGGGATGTCTGCGACCGCTACGCCGTGCCTCAGCGTCGTGATCCCGTGCTACAACGAGGAGAAGACGGTCGCCGCCGTCATCGAAGCGGTTCTGGCTAGCCCGTGGGTGGGCGAGGTGATCGTCGTCGATGACGGATCCAGCGACGGAAGCCGGTCGGTCCTCGCGGCGCTCGACGATCCTCGGGTGCGGGTGCTGCTCCAACCTCGGAATCAGGGCAAGGGCGCCGCTCTGCGTGCGGGGTTCGCCGAGGCGACGTACGCCTACGTGGTCGTGCAGGACGCCGACCTCGAGTACGACCCGGCGGAGTTCCAGCTGCTGCTCGGACCGCTGTTGGAGGACAAGGCCGATGTTGTGTTCGGATCGAGGTTCCTCGGCGGCCGGCCCCATCGGGTGCTGTACTTCTGGCATTCGCTCGGCAACAAGACGCTCACGCTGCTGTCGAACGTGTTCACCGACCTCAACCTCACCGACATGGAGACCTGCTACAAGGCGTTCCGAAGAGACGTGATCCAGGGCATCACGATCGAGGAAGATCGGTTCGGCTTCGAACCAGAGATCACCGCCAAGGTGGCAAGGGGCGGCTGGCGGGTGTACGAGGTGGGCATCTCGTACTCCGGTCGAACATACGCCGAAGGCAAGAAGATCGGCTGGAGAGACGGGGTGCGCGCCTTCTACTGCATCGTGCGCTACTCGCCGATCGGCGAGCAGTTGAGGCGAGCACTCGGCGAACGAGGCGCCTGATGCCGACGCTCTCGGTCATTCTCCCCACGTTCAACGCCGCGTCCTGGCTGCCGGACACGCTCGAACATCTTCGCGTGGCCATCCTTCGTGCCGGCTGGAGTGACGTCGAGATCATCGTCGTCGATGACGGGTCGACCGACGAAACGTCAACGGTGCTCGCCGCCGACCACGGTGCCCCAGCGCTCTCGGTCGTCCGACAGGAGAATGGCGGACGGTTCCGGGCGCGGCAAGCGGGCCTCGCCGCTGCAACGGGTGAGCTCGTCCTTTTCATCGACTCTCGAGTCCATGCGCACCCAACCTCGCTGTGCTTCATTCGAGACCAGCTTTCAGATTTCCCAGATCGGCTGGTCTGGAACGGTCACGTGGTGACCGCCGAGGGTGCGTCCCCATTCAGCAGATTCTGGGATGCCATCACATTCCTGGCGTGGCGCAAGTATCTCCGGTCGCCTCGGCTGACGAGCTATGGTGTTGCGGAGTATGACTACTACCCCAAAGGGACGACATTCTTCTTAGCTCCCAAGGACTGGTTGGTCGAGGCGTGCGCAGGGTTCGAGAGCTCCTTCACTGATCTCCGCCATGCAAACGACGACACATTGCTGATCAGACCCATCGTTACCAGGGCGAGCATCAACATGTCACCCGAATTTTCCTGCACCTACTTTCCACGCGACTCGGCGAGGAAGTTCTTGGCGCACTCATTGCATCGAGGCACGGTATTCGTCGACGGCTATTACCACCCAGGCACCAGGTTCTACCGGCCGCTGCAACTCTTCGCGATTCTTGCTCCGGTGGCGCTGGTTCTTGGCGTTCGTCGACCGAAGCTGGCGGTCCTTGCGCTCGTGGCAGGAAGTTCGGTGCTCGGAATGGGTGCCCGCGTCGCCGGCGTGCCGAGGAAGAACGCATTGGCGCTCGGCTTCTTGGCACCTTTGTTCGGAATCGCGTATGGCTTGGGGATCTCTCGTGGGCTAGCTCTTCGGATTGTTGATCGGAGGAGGCCATGATCGCTCTGGTATACGGAACGACCGCAGAATTGGTGAAGCTCGCGCCGCTACATGAGCGGCTGCGCGAGCGTGGCACGGCGCCGCTCCTGTGGTGCACCGCTCAGCAGTTCGACGAACTCCCGGAGGCAACGCGCCTGCTCGGTTTACCCGAACCGGATTTGATGCTCGCACGTGGCGCTGAGGGCCACAGCTTGCGTACTTCGATCGACGCCTGCCGGTGGTTGGCCACCGTTCTCGCAAACTCAGTCACGAAGCATCGGGCGATGCGGTCAGCGCTTCGGTCGGACGATCTTGCGCCGTGCGTCCTCGTTCACGGCGACACGATGACCACGGTGCTCGGAGCTGCTCTTGGACGAACGCTTCGTGCCACCGTCGGCCATGTCGAAGCCGGCCTGCGGAGCCACGACTGGCGCCACCCATTCCCGGAGGAGATCGACCGTCGAATGGTGGGACGGCTGGCCAGGTTGCACTACGCGCCTGGGCAAAATGAGGTCACAAACCTGGCGCGCTCACGGGGCTCGGTGGTCCTCACTGGTGGGAACACCGTGCGTGACAGCGTGCGGATGGTTCCCGCCGATCTCGATCCGGACGTGGGCGCTCTACCTGAGCAGTTCGGACTTGTCTCGCTGCATCGACTCGAGCTGCTTCAAGACGATCGCTTCGCGCTCACTTTGCAGGCGCTCAAGGTTGCCTCGGCCACGACCCCATTGGTCATGGTGTACGACCCTGTCACGGACGAACAGATCGAGCGGCGGAATCTCTCGCTGATCTTCGACGGCGTGTCCTTCCGACGGATTCCGAAGCTTCCCTATTTCCGATTCGTGTCGTTGCTGCGACGCGCGAGCTTTGTAGTCACTGATAGCGGTGGGTTACAAGAGGAGTGCGCATTCATCGGCAAGCCATGTCTCGTCCATCGTGTCAGGACCGAACGCTCCGACGGCATTGGAACCAATGCGCGGCTGTCAGGGATGAACATCGCCGAACTCGAGCGCTTCTTGGCGAACCCCAATCTTCTGGCGTGCGCCGAGTTGCTCGCCACTCACTCGCCGTCCGACGTGATTGTGGCCGACCTGGTCGATCGAGGCCTTGCGCGCTGATTCGGGTACGCCTCAGCCAGCTGGAAAATCTTCAAGTGATCGCAGATGCATTCCGCGAACCGCTCCAAGGTTCTGGCCCAACCAATCGAACGTGCGAACGATTCCATCTCTGAGCCCAGTGGTCGAAGTCCAGCCCAAGGCTGCGAGCTTGGATACGTCAAGCAACTTGCGCGGTGCGCCGTCCGGCTTTGTGGGGTCCCATCGGATTGATGCGGTCGGGTGGGCTACCTCAATGATGGTCTCTGCGAGTTCCCGAATCGACACTTCAAGACCGGTACCGATGTTGACGTGGCCGTCGCCTTCGTAGTTGTCCATCAGGAACATGCACGCCTCGGCGAGGTCATCGACAAACAGAAATTCACGCATGGCTGAGCCCGTACCCCAAACCTCGAGTTCGTCGCGCCCGTCGTGCCGAGCCTCCAGGACTTTGCGCATCAAGGCGGGGAGCACGTGCGAGGTTTCCAGATCGAAGTTGTCGTTCGGACCGTACAGATTTGTGGGCATACCAGAGATGAAGTTGCATCCGTACTGCCGGCGATACGCCTCGCACAGTTTGATGCCGGAAATTTTCGCAATTGCATAGGGTTCGTTCGTCGGCTCGAGAAGACCAGTGAGCAATGCATCCTCGGTCATCGGCTGTTCCGCGAGGCGTGGGTAAATGCAGGAGCTGCCGAGGTACAACAGCTTCTCGACGCCGAACAGGTAGCTCGCGTGCACCACCGTGGCATGGATCATCATGTTGTCGTAGATGAACTCGGCTGGCCGTTGTGAGTTGGCCCAGATGCCGCCGACGGTTCCGGCGACGAGGTAGACGTAGTGCGGTCGGTTGGCTCGAAACCAGTAGTTGACCGCAGCTTGATCGCGGAGGTCCAGCTGATCCCGGCTCGCTGTCAGGATGTTGGTGAAACCGGCGAGTCGGAGCCGGCGAACTACGGCAGCGCCCACCAGACCGTTGTGGCCCGCGACGAACACGCTGGAGTCTGGCCGCACGCTGCTGGTGGACATCTCGGACCTCGCTCCCTCTTCGTCGCCGCGGACGACACCATACTGGCGGGCTTGGCCTGTGCCCTACGCTGGCAATCGGAGGCATTGTGGCAATCGAGAATCGAGGGACAACAGACGCGCCGCTCGTTGACAAGGCAAGTGGAATTCTGATCGCCCTTGCCATGGTGTTCGCAAATGCAGCGAACTACGGGTTCCAGATCGTCTGCGGTCGCCTCCTGACAGTTGAGGAATACGGGTTGCTGGCTGGCTTCATGTCGGTGGTCACCGTCATCACCGTGGCCACCTCGGCGCTGCAGACCACAGCGGCTCGAGCAGTAGCGGCCGAGGAGAACGAGCCCGGAGGACCATTCATCGACGGGCTCACCCGCTCGTCCTTCGTGATCGCCGCGATCATGCTGGTGGTCACGGTAATCGTGTCCCCGATGGCATCGCGCTTCTTCAACATTGGGACGCTGCCACTCATCTTGCTCGGCGTGTACGTGGCGCCATCGGCGCTCGATTCCATCGCGGTAGGGCGGCTGCAGGGGCTTCAGCGCTTTCGAGCGATGGCATTCTATTCAACCGCGCAGGCCTCCGCGAAGCTCGCCCTCGCCTCGATCCTTCTCGCAGCCGGCCTTCGTGCAACAGGGCTCGTGGCTGGGCTCATCTTGTCGAGCGGCCTCGTTGCGATCATCGGAACGGTTGCGTCGCGAGAGGCCGGCTCCATCGGGGTGCATGCCTTCGACCCTGATGTTCGTCGGGCATTTGCCGCCTTCACGATGCTCTGGTTCGTTCTCGGGGCTGACGTCCTCTTCGCTCGGGCGTTCTTCGTCGATACCGCGGCTGGATTGTATGGTGCCGCTGCTGTGCTGGGGAAGGCCGTCCTCTGGATTCCGGCGGTTGTGGCGCAACTATTGTTTCCTCGGCTCGCCAAGCGATCGAAGCACGGCGAGTCGGTCGCAGGGTTGGCGCTGCGAGCGGTGAGCGTCGTCGCGGTGGTGGTGTTCTGTTCGGTGACCGTGCTTTGGGCATTTGGAGACACCGTCTTTCGAGTCCTGTACGGCGAGCGATATGTCGGTGCCGCCGACACCGCTTGGAAAATCGGCCTAGCTGTCGCACCACTCGCGCTGGTGAATCTTCTCATCGTCCATTTCCTTGCTCGCGGACAGGGTCATTTCTTGGGATGGATGGTGGTCGTCCTCGTCGGAGAGGTTGCGGCGCTCTACCTCGGACCCAAGACGGACGATTTCTACGCCACTGTTCTGGCCGCGTCGGGGGTCGCTCTCCTGGTGCTCATGGTCCCGTCGGGCGCTTGGCGTAGAGAGACCCGTCGTCTGTTGAGGAGACATCAGGTACTGTCCACCGGGTGAATGCCCCAGCAGAAAGCACGAAGGATTCGCCTCGCGTGACCGTTTCGAAGGCTGAGCGGCTGCAGCGCAGCCGTCTTGGACCCCCTGTCCGTGGCGCTGTCAGCCGTTTACGCATCCCGATGTGGAAACTTCGTGGCTCACCTGCTCCGGCGCCGCCGCACCGAAAGGGACGAGTCGTCGCGTCCTACGCCAGACGGGTCGGGGCCGACACATTTGTCGAGACGGGTACGTATCGTGGTGACACGTTGGCCCTCGTAGCGCCGCTGGTCAAGCAAGCGATCTCGATCGAACTCGATCCAACGTTGGCAGATTTTGCTAAGCGACGCTTCGCGACTCGCCCGAATGTCGAGATCATCCTCGGCGACTCAGCCAAGGTGTTGGTCTGCGTCGTCGGCTCCTTGGCCAGCCCAGCCTTGTTCTGGCTCGATGGGCACTATTCGGGAGGCGCGACAGCAGACTCCGGCGAGAGTCCGATCATGGCTGAAATTGAGACGGTGTTGTCGTCGGCGCTTGAGCACACGCTTCTCATCGATGATGTGCGACTGTTCGACGGCACCAACGGGTATCCGAGTCTCGCGGCATTGCGTTCCCGGGTGGAGGCGCTGCGCCCCGGGTGGAATTTCGAGGTTGTCAACGACATCGCCCGGGTTGGCTCGCCTTCGTCATCGTGACGAGCGCCGACGAGAACGTCGCTCCCATGTCGAACCAGACGCCGATCTCATCCGGAGGATGACCCCTGCGTTGCGAGCGAATGGATCTGAACGAAGATCTCACGGGGATCGATCCCGATTGGTGGGCAGGCTTCTCCGCTCTGCGTGACCGTCGCAACCTCGAAAGTCAGCGGTGGAAGCACGACGTCGGCCAGCGACACGTCGAGAAAGGACCTGCTGGTGAGTTCGATGGAGCGGTCCTCTGAAGGTGTTGTCACGCGGATGGTTCTGTCGATCGAGCACGGCCCGGGGACGAGGCGAAATGAAACCTTGGCGACCTGTTCGACGTTGGTGGTATTGAAGATCCGAATCTCGGCTGTCGGGTCGACGATGGTCCAGAACACTTCCGCTCCAGAGGTTTCAGCACCAGGCGACCCTGCTGCTACCTCAACGCCGACGCTTGGTGGAGCGATCGTCGCGGGGAGGGGGAGTTCCAGGACGAGGGCGGCCGTCGCGTCGACCATCCCGGAATGTTGACGAATCCAACGTTGACGCACCGACGGGACGCTAGCGGTGCGCGCTCCGCGAGAGGGTGCGGTGGTACCTTGTTTCGAATGTCGATCGGGCGACGGTTGAGCGCTGCATCCCCGCGTGCGTTGGTAGAAGTCGTTCTGTACGTGGCGACGTCCGTTCTGATGCTGTTCCCAATTCTTGCCTCGCCGGTCATAGCCGATGACTTCTTCAATCCGTTCTCACAATTCGACGAGGTTGGAGCGGGGATGTGGGCAGCCGTTGCGTTTGGATGGAATGGCGCTACTCAAGGAGCAAGCTTCCGCATTGTCGGAAACCCGCTAGGGGCCGGGTTCAACTGGCTCTGGCTGTGGTCGGCGGCTCGTCTCGGCGTGAGCATGACGACCTTCTTCGCAGTGACCAAGTACGTCGTCCTCGTGTCCTGCGCAGGGTGTATCGCGTGGTGCTGGAAGGCGGCAGGGGAGGCGTGTGGTGGACGGGGCCCGACTTTGCGCAGCGCCTTCGTATGGGTGTCGGTCGTGTTCTTCGCAACATTGCAGATCCACGCACCGTGGTCGAATGATCCAGTCGCGAACTACCCGCTCGCCGGGTACGTAGCGGCGGGCATCGGGTTCCTCGTCATAGGTGCCGCCTGTCGCGTCGGAGCACAGCCGACCCTTCGTCGCATCGCGACGTCGTCTGTGCTCGCCACTTGTGCTGTCCTCTACTACGAGATCAACATTGGGGCTGTGGCCGGTGGGGCCCTGGTGCTCGCATATGGGTGTTGGAGGATGCGGCGGGGCCCTTCGATGAGCGCTTCACTCGTTGCTCTCACAGTCTTCGTGTGCGTGCCCGCTTCCTTCATCCTCGTCGGCCGATCGGTGACCGGTGGCAACACAGGCACATACGCTGGCACGACGGTGCGTCTATCGGGAGCGCCGACAACATTCGCTCGCGGGTTCGTCAGTTCGTTGCCGGGGAGCGCGTGGCGGCTCTCGATCCAAACTCTCGGCGGCCAACTTGCCGTCGTGTTCTTCGTCTTCGCCACCGTGTTCCTCGTCGCCTGGGTATTTCGGTGGTGGTCGTCATCGGAGCCGAGCGCAGATCCCACCGACGCTGATGGTTCGGACATCGGGATAGCGGTTGCCGTGGTCTGTGCGATTGGCCTTTATGCGAGCTTCGCATTGGCGCTTCAGTCGATCACGATCAAGGTGCAGGATGAGGCGCCCGCCGTTGGGTACGTCTATACGTGGTACGCCATGACTTCGTGCGCCGTCGCCCTTGGACTGGCCGCCGCCGCCCGGTATCTGTCCATGCGTCCTGCGAGCGCTCGGGTCCGGTATGTCGCCGTGGGCCTCGGTCTATCGGTGCTCTTCGTTCAGAACACTGTGAACTGGCGCCTATCGGAACAGCTCACGACCTCGTACGCAGCGAACCGCCGACTGCTCGACGCCTTCGATCAAGACATCGTCCCAGTGGCTCGGTGCGCAGCACTGATCCAATGGCAGACCATCGTTTGGCCGGACTATTACGAGTCCGGTATCACGGATGGAATCCAGGAGGCGTTCGACTACTACTTCGGTGAACCCTTCTGCCCTCTGATCGGGCCTACCGACTAAATCGGCGAGAGGGTGATGGAAGAATCGCAACCAGAGTTTGCAATCTTCCATCGCCACGGCACCACGCTGCGATAGACGCTGGAAGCCCGTGCTTCGTTGGGCGGTCCGCTCGCAACGATCGCTGCGATGCCCTCGGTGCCACCCGAAGTCGGCCCCAGGCGCCGAGAGCGAAGATCTCGAATCCGTAGGGTCGAAGCGAGTCCGCAGCGCTATCGGACGACACGGAGGAGTTCCATTCGAACATCACGGCGTCGATTCGCTTGGCCTCGAACAAGGCAGACGCTCCCATGATGACGTCGGGCTCCATCCCCTCGACATCGATCTTGAGCAGACGGATCTGCGTCTTGATGCCACATCGTTGGGCCACGAGGTGATCGAGTCGTTCGACCGGCACCGCGACGGCGGACTCCTCCGCGCTCGACGAATACGAGCCGCTGTTTCGCATCGAACCCTGCGCCGCTGTGATTCCCAGCAAGATCGTGCCCGCCGAGCGCCCGGCAGCGCACTGCACGATGTCGATGTCGATGTCGCGGTTGAGTAGAGCATTCCCGTTCAGTCGAACGACGTTCGCGGCGATCGGCTCGATCGCGATGATCTTGCCGCCAGGGGCGACGGCAGTTGCAGCCTCGAGGGCAAGAACTCCCACGTTCGCGCCGACGTCGATCACCGTGTCGCCGGCATGCAGGTGATGATGCAGAAACGCGATCTCACGTCGCTCGTAGGAGCGGAAGTAGTGCTTCCTCTCTACGAACTCGTCGAGATCCAACGCCATGCGAGTTCCGGAGCGCGTGGCTATTGCTTCTACGCGTGTGCTCCGGCGGGCGAACGGTTCGATGAGCACCATGTACCAACCTGGGATTGGTCCGAACACGGCACCGAGAGCGCGGCCGCCGAAGTACAGGATGCTGCTGGGCCTCACGCGAGCCAGGTTCCCGAACGACGTCCCGAGGCCCTGCGGCGACGGAGCGAGAGAAGGTCTCGTAACACCGCAACCACGGCGGCACCTCCGGTCGTGCTGGAGAAGCGGAAATCAAGATCGAGTGGTCCTTCGATGACCGTGAAGCCGGCATCGTTCGCGTGGACCAAGAGTTCGAGGTCGAACGCGAAGCCGGTGCTGTTCACCAACGGCAGACAAGCGTCGAGCACCGGGCGCCGGAACACCTTCAGCCCAGTCTGTGTGTCACTGATGTCGAGATCGAACAACACCCGCACGAGCAAGCGCAGCACGCTGCTCTGCATGCGTCGAAACAGCGGATACGCGACGTTGGACGACGGATGGACCTTCGAGGCGACCACAGCATCCGAGCCGCTGCTTCGGAGAAGGGCGAGCAGCGTGGCGATGCCATCTGGATGGATGTCGAGATCGGCGTCGATGAACACGACCACCTCTCCGGTGGCCAGCGAGGCACCATGCTTCAACGCGAATCCCTTCCCGCGGTTGGGTTCATAGTGCTCGATTCTCACCCGATGCGAGCCGACCTCCGAGGCTCGCTCCTCGGTGCCGTCCGTGTTGCCATCGGAGACGACGATGACCTCGTAGTCGAGGCTCAGGTCATCGAGCGCGACGATCAGGCGGTTGAGTGCTTCCTGAATGGTGTCCGCCTCTTTGAAAGCCGGAACCACCACGGACAATTGGATGGGCTTCGTGTCGGGGGCGGGCGGGGTCATGTCGTCGGCGTCTCTCGTTCCGTGGCTCTCGGCCTCGCGCCGTGCGAATCTAGTCGTTCCGAGGTCGCGATCGCGGACCTCCTCCATCGACGCACGGCTCGTCCTCTACGTCAGGTGCCGGGAGCGAGCCCGTTAGCTTGGCGACATGAACATGTTCGATTGCACGAAGAAGTGCTACTGATGCGCCGGAAGGTGTCTCGCCCCGCGGTGGCACTACCCGGTGGAACGTTCGTCGTGGTCGCGAGTGGCTATGCCGATGGCCCCTCGCAGCCCTTCGTCCGATTTCTGAACGAGCAAGGTGCGGGGCGTGTCACGGTGGTCACGCATCCGCTGGTGCCGGAAGGGCCCGGAGAGCATTGGGTCGATGAGTATGTGCACGGGGAACCTCGCCCGCGCAAGGCCCGAACCCTTCCAAATCGGCCGCCATACTCGTACGCTGTCGATCCGTTCTCCCCGCTTCTTCTGCCAAAGGCCGATGTGTGGGTTGGCTTCAATTGTTTGGCGACGTCGCAGGGGCTGGTTCGGCGGCGGTTCGGACGTGTGAAGCGGGTTATCCACTGGAATGTCGACTTTGCCCCCGAGCGTTTCGGTGCAAGCCCCGTGACCCGTTTGTATGAGTGGCTCGATCGAAAGTGCGTCACATCAGCCGATGGTCGCGTCGAACTTTCGGAGGCGGCGCACGAGGGCCGGTTGCGGGCTTATCACCTGACGCCAGGGGCGAACCGTGCAGCAGTGATTCCGATGGGCTCGTGGACAGATGACGGTCCGCGCTGCAACGTGCGTTGTCTCGAGGCACCGCGCCTAGTGTTTCTTGGACACCTGGTCGAGCGAATGGGAGTGCCTCTCGTGCTTGATCTCGCAGAAGCTTTGCGCGATCGCGGCCGGAGCGTTCCGATCGACATTGTCGGCGGCGGCCCGATGCTCGCCCAGCTACAAGCGGTGACGACAGCTCGGGGATTGGGTGATGTGGTCACCTACCATGGATTCTTACCCGACTTCGCCGACGTCCAGCGCCTTCTCGCAGGCGCAGCGATTGCGCTTGCACCGTACGAGACGGATGAGTCGTCCTTCAGTCGATTTGCGGATCCGGGGAAGTTGAAGGCATACCTTGGAGCCGGGCTTCCGGTCATGCTCACTCCGGTACCACCGAATGCCCATGAGATGGCAAGAGAGGGTGGCGCGCAATTGCTGCCACCCGACTCAACGACATTCGCGGACGCGGTCGTAGCGATCCTTGACGACCGCCGCGAGTGGAGTCGTCGACACGCAGCGGCGACCGAGTACGCAATTCGATTCGACTGGGGGCACCTGTTCACGGCGGCCCTACCCCAATTGGGTATTCTCCTCGGCCCAGGCGCTCCACCCGACAAGCGGTTGGCTCAGTAGGCTCCTCTCCTGCACGACCCATGCGGCATGCCGCGTCGAATCTGGAACGAGTCGCCCTTGTCATCGAGCGAAAGCCCACATCTGACGGTCCGGGACGAAGAGGACCTTCCGTTCCTTTCGTACGCGCAGAACTTCGAGGATGTTGTCTTGTGGCGGGCACTCGGCGATTGTCCCGCGGGTTTCTATGTCGATGTCGGCGCCGCGGATCCCGTCGTCGACTCGATCACCGCGGCGTTCTACGAACGAGGCTGGTCCGGCGTGAACGTTGAGCCAGTGCCGTCGTATGCCGAGGCGCTTCGGTCGAGCCGGCCGAGGGACGTCACTGTGCAGGCGGGGGCCGGTGATGTCGCGGGCATGGCTGTGCTCCGCGTTGTCGACGGTACTGGCTGGTCGACGTTTGAATCGGTGTTGCCTGCTGGTTTCGATCCATGTTCGGGCACTGTTCGCGAGATAGAGGTGCCGGTCGCCACGCTCGACACCATCTTGCGCGATTGCGACCTCACTGGTCGAGAGATCCACTTCCTCAAGGTCGACGTGGAAGGTTTCGAGGCCAAGGTCCTTGCCGGGGCGGACCTTGCCGCGTGGAAGCCATGGGTGCTTGTGGTCGAGGCGACGGCGCCCGGCAGCACGGAGCAGACCCATGGCGACTGGGAAGGCCTCGTGATCGACGCCGGCTATCAGTTCTGCCTCTTCGACGGGCTGAATCGATTCTACGCCCATGAGGAACATGCGGACCTGTCGGCACGCCTCAGCTACCCGGCGTGCACCTTCGATCAACCGTTCGAGCAACGTCATCACGGTGAACTTCGGCGTCAACTGCGGGAAAGTCGAGCACAGGTGGGGCGCAGGGAGGACGAAATCAAGCGCCGCATCGCGGAGAGCGGTGTCGAGGTCGATCGCCGAGAGCAGGAGATACGACGCCTGATCACTCGTATCGAGCATCTTGCAGGTGCGTTTGCTGAGAATGTCGGTCTTCGCTATGCGAACCTGAGCCTTCGCGCACAGCATGCTGAGTTCGGGCGAGTGCTGCACATTGAACGCATGGCTCGCGGCGATCTGGAATTGGTGTTCCACGATCTGGAACATGCATATCGAGACTTGGAACGTGCATATTCTGACGCCATCGGTGGGACCCGGGCCTTGAAGGCAGAAGTGGACGCTGTACGTTCCACGCTCTCCTGGCGGATCACGACGCCGTTGCGGAAAGTGCGCCGACCTGGGAGGGGTGAGCCGACGACGTCGCACGATTTCGGTAGATCACCTGTGGCAATATCGGCAAGTTCGGAGCGGGCCACTTTCGGAACGCTTGAGTCGGCAGTACCTGACGCGTCGGCTAGCGGACCGGCGCCGGACTTCGTCGGCTCGTTCCTCGCCCGGATCAGCCAGGTGACGGGCTTGATAGCTGATGGTCACGCACTCGAGCCCTCGGCCGACACACTGACCTCGCTGCAGGAGGCAATCGACTTCCGCGTTGTCTCCGACCTTGCGGTTTCATGGTTGGGCTACCTCGCGGCTACCGGTAGGTACCCCGATGAGGATTCGGTTCGGGCCACGGCCGCAATTCTTCGGAGAGCCGGTTCACGAGGTTTCGTTGATCATCTCGCTGAACTGTTCGAACGGTCGCTTCAGGAAGGTCGAGGTTCTGACGCAGCCCTCGACGTGATTTCGGGTGGCGTAGTAGTCGATGTCACACACACCGCCCAGCATGATCTGCAGACCGGCATCCAGCGTGTCGTCCGCGAGACGTGCTCTCGATGGCTGTCGAAGTCGGATGTCATCGCGGTCTGGTGGGACTACGCGGCCGGGGCGCTACGCCGACTCGACGATGAGGAGGTCGAGAGGTTTGGAAACTGGCGTGCTCACCTCCCGGCGACACACGGCACCGATCTCACGATTCGATCGCTTGACCACGGGACTGCTGCAGTTGTCGTGCCCTGGAATTCGATCTTGCTGTTACCCGAACTCACCGCCGAACCTGCGCGCACGGGCGGATTTCGGGCTCTGTCCTGTGCCGGCGTCATCAAGGGCATTTCGATGATCGGTTACGACATGATCCCGGTGACCGCAGCCGAAACCGTCACGGAAGCCATGTCACACGTTTTCAGCCTGTACCTCTCGATGGTGAAACACGCATCGCGGCTTTCCGCCATCAGCGGCGCGGCGGCGGTCGACTTCCAGGGATTCAACGCGGCGTTGGCGTCACAAGGTTTTGCTGGTCCGACGGTGCGCCCACATCTGTTGCCTCCCTCACCGACCCACGTGAGTGAGGAAGACATCGAAGCGGCCCGCGCTTCACTCGGAGTTGGCGCTTTGCCCGTCGTGCTCGTCGTGGGCAGTCACGAACCCCGGAAGAACCACCTGTTGGTGCTCGAAGCCGCTGAACGGCTCTGGGCGAGGGGTGAATGGTTTGACCTCGTCTTCATCGGTGGGAGTGGATGGCGGTCCGAGCTGTTTGACGCCGAGGTCGAACGTCTTGCCGCTGCTGGACGGCCGATCCTGGTCCGAAAACGAGCGACGGAGACAGAACTCTGGTCCGCGTATCGGCTTTCCCGCTTCAGCGTGTTTCCCTCGCTACTCGAGGGCTTTGGACTCCCCATCGTCGAGTCGATGGCCAGCGGAACCCCCGTGATCACGACCTTCTACGGTTCGATGGCCGAGATAGCAACGGGCGGTGGGGCGCTCCTCATCGATCCATATGACGTCACTGCCCTCGAGACTGCGATGCATTCGTTACTCATAGACGACGATCTACACGAACGACTTCGGCGTGAGGCGTCCGAGCGCGTCTGGCCCACCTGGGACCAGTACGCCTCGGACGTCTGGGATTTCCTCACTGGTGACGTCGCCTGAGGGCGACATTTACTCGGTTAGCGAGCCGACGTGGAGACGTCGACCGCGATGATGTTCACCGGAGCCTCGAGGATCTTCTCGGCCCGCACGTCGACCCATACCCCGAACATCGTGGAACTGACATCGAAGGTGAGCTCGCTGTGGCCCTCGGCGAGGATGGCGCCGTACTCGTCGGTGACGCGAAGGTTGACGCCGTCGAGGTTTGCGCCCCGCACTGATACGCGCACGCCGCCAGCGAACAAAGGAATTGGGCCCGCGCGATAGATCGACCCCAGGGGTGAACGCGCCGCGGTTCACTCGCATGGTCCACAGGCGGTCGAACACCGAGCTGATGTGTTGAGTGAGCTCGTTGCGATCGACGATACGGCTCGAAGCTTCGGCCTCGAGCCACCAGCAGAAGGAACGATCCGGCGCATCGCCAGCACATACGGATCGACGAAGCAACTCGTCGACGTCGTTGCCAGGCGGCATCAGGGGCAAGATGGTGCTGTCGTCGTCGCGGCACAGCCAAATGCCTCGGCAGGCAACCGTGTCGAAGCCAGCCAGGGTGAGGATCTCCTTGGCCTCGTCGGGACTCACCTCGATGACGTGCTCGGGATGCCGCCATGCAATCGGCTCTGTGATGAGCCGGTTGGGGCTATCGATCACGAGCGTCCCCCCTGGCATCAAAACCCGATGACTCTCAACGAGGAATCCGACGAGATCAGCGACGGGAAGGTGCTCGAAGTTCTGTCCGGAAAAGATGACGTCGACGCTGTCGTCGCTCACCTGCGGCATCGCGCTCGCTGATGCGACGATCCAGCGGGCGTTCGAGGGGAGGTCATCTGGCTCGGGTCGGAAGAGTTCGACGCCCCAATGCTGCTCGACTCTGCCATGCGCCTGTTCGATCCAATCGAAGTACGACCGATCGGAGCATCCGACGGAGAGCAGCACCTTGGCCGCGCGAGGCATTCGGCTGAGTTCAACCGTGCGCAGAGCGTGGAGGAGGTGGTTGAACTCGGTCAGTTCGACGGGCAGTTGGCTAGTCGAGTCCACCAATGGGATTTCGGCAAGGTGGCCCGTCGCAAAGGAAAGCTGCATCTGGCGAGTGAGTTCGGCTGTCTGTTCGGCGAAATGGGGAGCGAGTACTCGCTCCGTGAGTCGTCGAGCGGCTGTCTTGATTCGGTGGGGCATCTTGGGTCCTGGCCCGATCTACCGAATTGTCCACCGGGGCCGCATGGTCACGACGCCGCCGCTCTCGTAGGGCTTGCCGGTCATCACATCGAACCGTAGTGCCAGGTGCAGGTTGTCGTAGATGTGCGACCGGTTGAAGTCAGAGCTACGTCGTCGAGTACGACGTCGACCGCCCCGTTCCCGGAGAGTGCATCGGGAATCAGTCCGACATCACGCGTGCACGGCGCCGTGACGGTCGACCCGCCCAAGTGCTCGATCGTGAACGCGATGACCGGTCTCGGGATTGACTTCTCCGCCTGATAGTGGAGTCGGAGCCGAACACGATCGCCGGTTCGGAATCGTTTGACCGGTAGCTCGCTGTCGCCGACGAACAGCTCGACGGACGAGATCTGGATCTCGCCGGAACCTCTCCGCACGCTGCCGTCGCCGCCACGGTTGATGTTGCCGAGCATCGTCTCGGTGTAGTCGTCGACGAGCTCGCTGGGATCTCCCTCGCCAGTAACCGTGCCGTGGGTGAGCCAGATGGCCCGGTCACACATGTCTCGCACGGTGTTCATCGCATGCGTCACCAGCACGATCGTTCTGCCTTCGTTGCGGAACTCGACGAACTTCTCCAGGCATCGCTGCTGAAAGCTGACGTCGCCGACGGCCAGTATCTCGTCGATGATCAACAGGCGCGGGTCGACGTTGATCGCGACCGCGAAAGCGAGGCGCACGTACATGCCCGACGAGTAGGTCTTTACGGGCGAGTCGATGAAGCTGTGCAGGCCGGAGAACTCGACGATGTCGTCGAACCGGACGGCGATGTCCTTGCGCGACATACCCAGAATGGCGGCGTTGAGGAACACGTTGTCGCGTCCTGAAAGCTCGGGGTGGAACCCGGCGCCGAGCTCGAGCAGCGCCGACATCCGCTTGTGCACTCGCACGCTGCCTGCGTTCGGCTGGAGGATTCCGGCCATGCACTTGAGCAGCGTCGACTTTCCAGATCCGTTCTGGCCGATGACGCCGAAGACCTCGCCTTCCTTCACATCGAAGGTGACGTCCTTCAAGGCGGTGAACTCGTCGAACCGGTTGCGGCCCTTGCCGGCGATGAGTTGCTTGATCGAGCTCGTCTTCTGGTGATGAAGGCGGAAGGTCTTGGTGACGTGTTCCACCTCGAGGGCGAGCTCGGTCATCACATCTCCTCCGCGAAGCGAGGCGACAGCTTGTCGAAGGCCCAAGCCCCGAGTGCGAACATTGCGAACGACATCACCACCAACTGGAGCAATCGGCCGTTGCCTGGCATGCGCAGGTCGTACACCACGTTGTGGACGGCCGTGATGAAGCTGCCGGTCGGTCCGTAGTTGGCGATGAACCTGAGCGCACGAACCTCGATGATGGCTGGGTTGTAGATCACCGGCGTGGAGTAGAAGAGGATCTGCGACAAGATGCCCCAGAGGTAGTTGACGTCGTGGTAGAAGACGTTCGCCGCACTAAGCATGAGCGCAACTCCGGTCGTGAACAGGGCCAGCAGGCCAAGCACCAGCAGCAGCACTGGGAGCCAGGGCAGAACCATGTTGCCGGCCAACAGCAGCGCCACCGCCAGCACGACGAGCTCGATCAGCAACGTGACGAACTGGGCCACCACCACCGAGAACACCAGGTGCTCGTGGGGGAACTGCACCTTCTTGATCAGCCCTGCGCCGCCCTGCACCGATCCGATCGCCACGCCGACCGTGATCGCGAAGAAGTTGAACGGCAGCGCTCCGCTGAGGAAGTAGAGCGGGAAGTTCTTGAGGCCGCTCGGGTCGCCGATCGGCGGCGTCGCCTTGAACACGTACAGGAAGATGACGGAGAAGATCCCCATCTGGGTCAGCGGGTTGAGCAGGCTCCACGCCCATCCCAGCACCGATTTCTTGTAACGGGTGCGCAGCTCCTTCAGTGAGAGGAGATACAGCAGATTGCGGTGCGCGACCGCCGACCTCAGAGACATGCGGGCGACAGTGTATCGACGGCTTTGCCGCGGCTCCGTTCGCCTCGGGTGGCGCCGCCGTGGAATAGCGTCCAACCGGCATGAGCCGCGCGACCGTCATCATCCCGACCTTCGATCACGGCCCGCTGCTCCGGCTCTCCGTTGCCTCCGCGCTCGCCCAGACATGGGCTGACCTCGAAGTGGTTGTCATCTGCGACGGAGCGCCTGACTCGACGAGAGACATCCTCGATGAGGTGGTCGCTGCCGATGATCGTGTCTCGTACCGCTGGTACGAGAAGGGTGAGCGTCTCGGGGAGACGCATCGAAACGCTGTGCTCGCAGACTGTATGTCCGACTTCGTGTGTTACCTCAGCGACGACGATCTCTGGGCGCCCACGCATGTCGCGGCCATGCGTCGAGCGCTCGAGAACTCCGACCTCGCCCATACGAACCATCTGTTCGTCGACGGTGATGGGGCACTTCACGTGGTGGCGGTCGATCTCAACGACCCGATCATGAGGGACGCCCACCTGTCGGGCACCAGCTTCGTCTGTCTCTCGACGCTCGGCCACACTATGGAGGCGGTCCGTGCCGGAGGTCTTCGGTGGAGCGTCACTCCACCCGACCGCTACACGGACTGGTACTTCGTGACCGGAGCGATCGAGCGTGGTCTACGCGTCAGCTCCACCGACGCTGTGACGCTGCTGAACCTCGCCGGCGTGTTCCGCAAGGGATGGTCGATCGAGCGCCGCGGCCAGGAGATGGAGGTTTGGCGCGACGCTGTGGAACGAAGATGGGGCGACCTGGTGATGGGCGTTCTGCTGGCCAGAGTGCGCGACGCGCGGTCCGAGCGCCTCGCTCACGTCGCATGGAGCAGTGCCACGATCGCCGAGCACGAGTCTCGGCTCGATGATGCCTTGGCCGGCGCGTCGGATCTCGAGCGGCAACTCCAATCGTCGCTAGAGCTGTTGGCCGCGAGCGAGATCGAGGTCGGCCGCCTTACCGCTGTGATGGAGGAGCGGACAAGCGCAAACGAACGTGAGATCGGCCTCATCGTCGTCGAGCTTCGGCGCGCGGAGGAGGCGCTCGTCGCGGAAAGCTCTGCGCTGTCCGCTGCACGCGAGCGCCTCGATGTTCTTGCAGCGACCAAGATGGTGCGTTTGCAACAACAGCTTGCACGGAGTCGAGTGATCCGACGGGTGCTCGGCGGGAAGCGATGAGCGCCTTTTCAGTGGGATTGCTCGGCTGTGGTCCCTGGGGTCGCCTGATCCTCCGCGATCTCGTCGCGCTCGGTGCTGACGTCCATGTTTGGTCGATCAGCGACGACAGCCGAGAAGCGGCGCGACTTGGCGGTGCTCGTTCGGTGCGCGAATCGGTCAGGAAATTGCCCGACTGCGAAGGCTTCGTGATCGCGACGGCCACCACACACCATGCCGCATCGATCGAAGCGGTTGCCGATCGGAACGTCCCGATCTTCGTGGAGAAGCCGCTCTGCGCGGACGCCGACGAGGCGGTTCGGCTCGTCGCGCTGTGCGGCGAGCACTTGTTCGTGATGGACAAGTGGCGCTACCACAATGGGGTGCTGTGCCTCGCCGAGCTGGCCCGGTCCGGAGTGCTCGGGCAGATCGTCGGCATGCACACCACCAGAATCGGCTACGCCGACAACCATCACGACGTCGATGCCGCGTGGATCCTCGCTCCGCACGATCTTTCGATAGCGCTCGAGGTGCTGGGTGGGCTCGGTTCGCTTCTGGCCGCACAGGGTCATGTCGATGGTCGCGGCAAGGTTCGCTCCCTTGCAGCCACCATCGGCGGTGATTCGATCCCTTGGCACACGATGCAGCTCTCCGATCGATCCCCGATCGAGCGTCGTGAGGTGCACGTGGTGGGAACGGAGGGCACGGCCTTCCTGGCCGGTGGTTACGCGACGGAGGTCGAGATCCGGCGCGGTTCGGTTCTCGAACGACGCAGCTTCGAGATCAACATGCCGTTGGCAGACGAGCTCGCCGTCTTCGTGCGCCACCTGCGTGGTGGACCGGCGCCGCGCTCATCCGCAACCGAGGGCGCGGCAATCGTTCGCTTGATAGCCAGTGCTCGATCAGTCATCGGTGCCGACGGCTGAGCGTCGGTCGTGGGGATCGAGGTTGAATCGGTCCAGCATCACGCGGAGTGGCCCTGCATCTCGATCACGACCCGAGAGGTTTGGGCCACCAGCAACGTCGAGCGGAGATCGACCTCCGTGCGGCGACCAGTCGATCGCCAGATCGGGATCATCCCAGGCGCACCCCAGCTCGTCAGCCGGTGTCCACTCGGTATCGAGGCCATAGACCAGGGTCCCACCGTCGGGCATCCAGAATCCGTGCGCCACTCCGGGCGGTATCGACAACAGTCGGTCGCCGTTGCTCAAGATCACCGTCGCACTGCTCCGGAATGTTGGGCTGTGGAGGCGACAGTCGTGGAGGCCGATGACGGCTTGTCCGTGCACCATGATGAGGTGGTCGGTGTGGTCGAAGTGCAGGTGTACCCCGCGCAGCGCCTCCGGCTCGGAGACCACCACGTTGAACTGACGCAACGGAACCTCGCCCCACGAGGAACGAAAGCTCTCGGTGAGGACCCCGCGATGGTCGGCGTGACCGTGAAGCTCTCGTAGGACCACACCGGATGGAAGTCGGCTCGGCACTTGCCCATGCTCGCGCGTGCTCGATCCTGTGGCGCGATTGCTGTCGGCGGGCCCCGCGGTGCTACCAGGTAGCCTCGCCGGAATGCCCAAGGCGCTCATCACCGGTATCACTGGCCAGGACGGCCGTTTCCTCGCCGACCTGCTCTATGAGAAGGGCTACACGATCTACGGCCTGCTCAAGGGGCAGAACAACCCCAAGACCGAGCTCATCCAGCGCGAGCACCCGTACGTCGAGCTCGTCCATGGCGACCTGTGCGACCTGTCGAGCCTGATCGGCGCCGTCGAGCGCACGAGGCCGGACGAGGTGTACAACCTCGCCGCTATCTCCTTTGTGGCGATGAGCTTCAACCAGGCCGAGCTCACCGCCAACGTCACCGGCACCGGCGTGCTGCGCATGCTCGAGGCGATCCGCATCGTCGGTGGGGCCAAGGACAACCCGATCCGCTTCTACCAGGCCAGCTCGTCGGAGATGTTCGGCAAGGTTCGCCAGACCCCGCAGATCGAGCAGACACCGTTCTACCCCCGTTCGCCCTACGGCTGCGCAAAGGTGTTCGGCCACGACATCACGGTGAACTACCGCGAGAGCTACGGCATGTTCGCCTGCTCGGGCATCTTGTTCAACCACGAGAGCGAACGCCGTGGCCTCGAGTTCGTCACCCGCAAGATCACCAACGCCGTGGCCCGCATCAAGCTCGGCCTGCAAGACGAACTGGTGCTCGGCGACCTGGAGCCGCGACGCGACTGGGGATACGCCGGCGACTACGTGAAGGCAATGTGGCTGATGCTCCAGCAGGACCAGCCCGACGACTACGTGGTCGCCACCGGCGAGACCTATCAGGTGCGCGAGTTCGTGCGCCAGGCCTTCGATGTCGTCGGCATCACCGACTGGGAGCGGTACGTGCGCCAGGACCCGAAGTTCCTGCGGCCCTCGGAGGTCGACCTGCTGGTCGGCGATTCGAGCAAGGCGGAGACGGTGCTCGGCTGGAAGCGTGAGGTGTCGTTCCCCGATTTGGTGCGGCGCATGGTGGAACACGACCTCGCCGTGGAGAGCGCGAACCGTTAGGCTCTGCTCGTGCGCTACGACCGCATCGCTGTTGACCACCGCATCATGGGTGGTGTGCCGTGCATCGCAGGCACGCGCATTCCGGTAGCCACGCTGGTGTCGATGATCGCCGAAGGAATGACCGCCGACGAGATCATCGAAGACTTCCCGCAGCTCGGCGTTGACGACGTTCGCCAAGCCCTTCAGTTCGCTGCCGAGGCCGTACGTGAGCGGGAGTTGCCCCTGCGGGCCTCCGCGTGAGGTTCCTCGTCGACGAATGCCTGACGCCACGCGTTGCCGAGTTGCTCACTCAAGCCGGCCATGAGGCCGTGCATCTCGGCACCGTCGGGCTGCTCGGACGCCCGGACGAGGAGGTGATGGAGTTCGCTCGGCAACACGCGCAGGTCGTCGTATCGGCAGACACGGACTTCGGTGAGCTGCTCGCACTCGGCGACCTTCCCATCTACTGAGTAGAACGACTTCCAAGCCTTGGCCGGTGTGCGCGGACCGGCGAAGCAGGAACCTCGTCAGGCCGGCCAGGGCAGCGAGGGGTAGCGGGCCCGGATGGCGTCGATGGCATCGTCGGTGGCCAGGTTGGTCAGCGCGATCATCGAGCTCTGCTGCACGCGATAACGACCGAGCATCTGCGCGACGAGAACGGCGTGCCCTCCATCGGCGGCGAGCCGCAACCAGAGGTCCCAGTCCTCCCAGCCGTACACGTGATCGTCGTCGGCGCGGTAGCCGCCAAGGCGTCGCCAGTCGCCGACCCGCCACATCGCCTGCGCGTCGATGTAGTTGGCGTGGCAGAGCCGGTCGACATCCCAGGCAACGGCACTGCGAATCGAGCGTTGCGTGCCGAAGTCCTCGAGGATCGAATACGCCGCGGCGGCATCAGGTTCGTCATTGAGCGCCTTCGCCAGCTTGGCGAGCGCTGTCGGGTAGATCATGTTGTCGGCATCGATGACCATCACGAACGGTGCCCGCGCCTGCTCGAACCCCGTGTTGCGGGCGGCGGCGAGGCCCTCGTTGGCGTCCTTGCCGAGCAGCACGACGGGTGCTTCAGGGTGTGCGGCAATGAAGTCGAGCACCACCGCTCGACTGTGGTCGGTGGCGTGATCGTCAACCACGATCAGCTCCATCTCCACGCCCTCGCTGGCAACGATGCTGTCGAGTGTCTCCACGACCACGTCGGCGTAGTTGTACAGCGTGACAAGCACCGACACCTGCGGCTCGGCGGTGGCGAATGAGGGAGTCTCGACCCGTTCGATGTGCTGTTCAGTGCCGTGGCGCAGCAGGCACGACAGGGCATCGAGCTGTCGCAGCGTTTGATTCTCGGCCAGCGCGAGTTGCTTCGCACGCTTCTGGATGGCGAGATGGGGCCGGAACGGGCCGAGCCGCACCGGGGGAGTGACGCGACTGGCACCGAGCCGCCAGAGGCCGCGCGTCGGCCGGCTGGTGGCGACATGCTCGGCAAGCCGTGGCAGCACGTGACCTTCGATGTGGTCGAGCGCCAGGTTGAGCGGCTGGTGGAGCGCCAGCTCGATGCAGACGGCGTGCTGGGCGGCCTCGCGGATCTGCTCGATTCGTGCGGGGTCGGCCAACAACTCGTCGAGCGCCGCGGCCATGCGGTCGGCCGACGTTTCGACGAAGTGGGTACCGGCGCGGAGCGGCTCGAAGCCGTCCGACGGTTCGGTGACGACCACGCATCCGTTCGCCATGGCCTCGATCATCCGTGCCCATTCGAAGTAGGCCGGCGGGGTGGTTCCGGCGGGGAGGTGAGCCGATCGGTCGCGGTGCAGGTTGACGAGCAGGGTGGACGACGCCAGCAACGCATACTTCTCGGCGCCGAACAAGACGCCGGGCGTGGTTGCGGTGACCGGCCGGTCGAAGTGGAACACGCGGATGTCGGCATTGCGTCGATAGAGGTGCGGCGCCAGATCGGCGAGCACGGCGGCGCGGCGGTCATCGAGGCCGCCCATGAACAACACATCGATGCTGCGGTCTACGACGGGTGCGGTGATCGACGGCACCGCGCCGAGCGGTAGATGTGCCGAATCGACATCCACATCGCGAAGCGCGGCCACGCCCTGTGGGTTGATGTCCAACGTGTACAGCCCGCGGCGGCAAGCGTCGACGGCGAGGTGGAACCACGGCGTGCCCGGTTGTTCGGTGCAGACGCAGACGCTCGCCGCTGCCGCGCGTTGCAGCTCGCTTGCCGATGCATCGAACAGCTCGAAGAACTCGTGCGGCGCGACCACCAGATTGATGGCCCCGTCGGCGCCCGGCAACGAGTCGTCGACGAGCGTTGCGGTGCGCCCGCTGAGACGAGCCGCCTCGACCAACCACGAGCCGATGTCGCGCATGAATCCATTGCCTGTACTGGCTACGAACACCTTCACAGGTGCCTGTTGCACCACAGGTTTGGTCGGGATCATCGCCACCACTGGCGCACGATGCGCGCCAGCTTGCGCGGCGCTCGGCCCAGCTTGCGAACGGCGCGGCCGAGAGCGCCCCGCTTGTCGGGGTGATGCCGCACATCGTGCAGCATCTCGCCCACCAATGCATGGCGGCTCATCGCCGAGGGCAGCGCCTCGGCCATGGTGCGCACCTCTGCCCGACGCGCAAGCGCTTCGTCGCGCAGCACGCCGATCTGCTGTTCTGCCAGCTCCACACGTCGGCGGAGCTCGTCGTTCTCGGCCCGCAAGCGGTCGAGGTCGGTCGAGGACATTGTGCCAAGATAGGCCCGCGATGAGGGACTTCCGGCGATGACTCTGGTTAGTCCAGAACCGCTCGTCCTCGTGGTCGTCCCCAATGGCACGTGCCGCCCCGAGCCGCTGGCAACGGCCGTCCGGCGTGAACATCCCGGCTGGGAGATGCGCATGCTGGCCGTTGGTTGTGACGAGGTCGAGTCCGCGGCGAGGCCGGTTGTCGCGCTGTGGACCGGAGCGGTGGCAGTGCTCGGCTCGATCGCATGCATCGTTCCGACACGTGGGCACGCGACAGTCGTCGGCAGGGCGCTCGGCCCGATCCCTGATGATGGCTGTCGGCCTGACGAGACAGATCTCGCCGAGTTCGGGAACTGCTCTCCGCACGTCGTTGGGTTCTCGCCGACGGCGGGACCGTTGATGCGTTGGCTCGCACAACGCCTCGCGGCCGAGGGTGAACAGTCCGTGGGACGAATCCTCGATCGGGCGGTGGACGCGTTCCATGTGGACCGATGTCTCGAAGCCGGCATCGGATCCGGAAGCTGGCGGTGGGACGATGGCAAGTCGCGCCTCCTCGACGTGCCGGCGTACGACGCGCGTGCCCCTTGGGTGCTCGATGCCTCGGCAGGCACGCGCGCCCGGATCGACCTCGTCGGTCACGTCGACCGACAGGAAGCGTTGCGCGGCGCCTCAGCGCAACTCGAAGGGGTACGCCAGCCGCTCGTTGTCCCGGGGGGAATCACGGTCGATCCCACGATGCGTCGGCTCGTTCGTGAATCAACGTCGCCGGTCCCCTCTGCCTGGACGCAGCCGAGTGCCTTTCGCGCATGGCTGCAGAGTCGCTATTGGGCGGCGCTCCACCGTTCGCGGCGCGATCTTGCGGTTGCCTTCCCGCGGCCGCGCTCGTTCGATTCGCGACGTTTCGAAACCTGGAGTCGGCGCGCCTTCGTCGACGACGAGGTGCCACTGCTCGTGGGGATTCCCGAGCGGCACACCGATAGCTGGGAGGTCGACGCCGAGTTGTCGACCGAGGGTCTCAACGTCGTGGGGTATCTCACCCGCGAATCAAGTCTTGGTGATGTGGCGAGGCGCCTGCTCGATGGCTTGGGCGCGGCCGGAGTTCCGCTTGCGGCACTCGCTCAGCAGCGCACAGCGAGCCCGCAACTCGTGGCGGGCGACGTCTTCGGCTCCAGCGTCTCCTTTGCATCGACGCTCGCAGTCGTCAACGCCGATCAGTTCCCGGCCCTTCAGCTGGATCACCCCGAGCTGTTCGAGGCTGGCACCCATCTGATCGGATATTGGTTCTGGGAGCTCGAGTTCGTTCCGGCGCCCATGCGCCGAGCAATTGACCTGGTCGAGGAGATCTGGGCTGGGTCCACATTCGTGGCTGATGCCTTCGCCGCGATCACCGAACGGCCCGTTCGATACGTGCCCATTCCGGTTCCAGAGCCGATCGCCGCGGCGCGTCACCGGGGTTCGTTCAGTCCGCTTCGCGACGTCGAGGACAGACTCGTGCTCGGTGTCGTCTTCGATCACTTCAGCGTGACCGAACGGAAGAACCCGTTCGGGGCGATCGAGGCGTTCAAGCGGGCGTTCGCACCTGACGAGGGTCCGGTGCTCGTGGTGAAATCGATGAACGGTGATCATCGCTGGCCCCAGCACCAGCGAGTGCTGGCGGCCGCGGAGGGGCGGCCCGACATCATCGTCTGGGACGAGCACCTCGAGCGCGCCGATCAGATGGCGTTCATCCGGTCGGTCGATGTGCTCGTGTCGCTGCACCGCAGCGAAGGCCTCGGGCTGCACCTGGCCGAGGCGATGTGGCTGGGTACCCCGGTCATCGCCACCCGCTACTCCGGAAACCTCGACTTCATGGACGACGACTGCGCGGTGCTGATCGACGCGACGCTCGTGAACGTCGAGCACGGAGAGGGCGTCTATCCGCCAGAGGCGCGCTGGGCGGATCCCGACCTCGATCAAGCCGCCGCGGCGATGCGTCGGATGATGGCCGACCCCCAATGGGCGGCCGATCTGGCGGCCGCGGGACGGCGCCGCATGGAGCAGCAACCAAGCCTGGCCGACACCGGTCGGCACATCGCCCACCTCGACACGTTGTCGGTCGATCTACGTGAGCTGCAACACAAGGTGGCCGCGCTCGAAGGGGCCATCGCCGATCTCGGCCGCGGCCAGGCAGCGCTCGACGCCCGTCAACTCGATGAGTTCGATCGAGTGCGCGCCGCGGTGGCCGATGCCACAGACGACCTCACCGAGCGGGTCAACGCCGTCCACGATCAGCTTCGGGCCCGGTCGTGACCGAGACAACCGAGACGCATGAGCAGCGGCTTGCGCGGTGGGCCGAGCGTGACGCCGTGGTCGGGCTCGATGCCGAGGTTCGTCAGTTGCGTGCCGTGCTCGCGGATCGCGACAGCCAGCTCGTGACGTCGTGCGAACGCGCTGAGCAGCTCGCCAACCGCATCACCCAACTCGAGATCGAACGTGACGGGCTGCGGCAACGCATTGCCGCCTCCGAACGCCCTCCGTTGACACGCCGCGTGTACCGGCGGGCCCGCTCCGCAGCCCGGCGAGGTGCGCGGCACCGAGCGGGTGTTCGTCGTCGAGGCCGTGCGCTCGGTGCTCGCCACGGCCGACGCCCCGGTGGAAGTGATCGTGGTGGCGGGCCGCGAGACGCCGAACGCGACGATCACGCAGCTCGAAGCGCTCGCACCGGCCGGCCAGGTTCGATGCGTCGCGTTCGACGCGCCGTTCAACTTCTCGGCCACCGTCAACCTCGGAGCGTCGCATGCTCGCGGCCCGCAGTTGCTGTTGCTGAACGACGACACCGAGGTGATCGGCGCCGACTGGTTGGTGCGCATGCTCGACGCAGCGGCATCCGGCGATCGCGTCGGCGCGGTGGGGGCTCGTCTGCTGTTCGAGGACGGCACGCTGCAACACGGCGGCCACACCTACCGCACCTCGCTCGACCACATCGGCTTCGGCCTGCCCGGCGACTTCTGCTCGGGCTTTCCCGGCAACTACAACGACGTCGACTACTGCCTGAAGCTGCGCGCCGCGGGATACCACATCGTGTACGAGCCCGACGCGGTGCTGTGGCACTTCGAGTCGCGCTCGCGGGTGGCCGGAATCCGCCCCGACGAGATCGAGCTCATCCAGCGCCGCTGGCTCACCGAGCTGATCGACGACCCCTTCACCCCCGTAGTCGTCTGACCCTCCATCCCGCCCCGCCATCTCCGCCCGCCATCTCCGCCCGCCATCTCGAACTTTGTCAGTCTCAACCCGCTCAACCGGTCGAGACCGACAAAGTTGGGGATCGGGGGACGAGATCGGGGTTAGAGGGGGATTAGAGGTCGATGGCGGTGGATTGATCGAAGCGGGCGTAGGGGGTCCACAGGGTGCGCGCACCGCGCTGAACCAACGCCTGCGACAACGCTCGGCCGGCATCGTGGAAGCCACCAGCGGCCGTCGACGCGCACTCACGCCACTGCGCGCCCGACACCGCTGCGGCGGCGAGCGTGACCTGGCTGCACTCGCGCTCGATCAGCAGATCGTTGCCCGACGTTGTGCTGCCCACCCGCAGCCCGTCGAGCTCGTACCAGCGGTAGTCGGGGATGTCCCACCCGGCGTGCAGCACGGTGTCGTCGCGGTCGGCCATCAGCGCACCCACCAAACCTGCTCCCGGCGACAGAGCCAGACCGACCAGTGCGCCGAGCCAGTCTGGCGTGCGATCGACCCGCGGTACCAGCCCCGGCGCCACGCTGACCAACACGTCGGCAGGGTGGAGCAGCAGCGCCCGGTCGAGCGCGGCGGCCACCGACCACGGCCCGGGCACCGGCACGCGCTGCCAGCCGATAGGCGCCGCCCTTTCGGGTGCCGCGCCTGAGGGCGCCAGGGTCTCGGACAACAGGTCGTCGAGCAGCGCCACCAACTCGGCCGGCGCCGTGTCGGGATGGGCCACCAACAACCGCACGTTCGCCGGCGCGGAGGTGATCGCCCTGATGGTCGCCTCCACGGCAAGGCGATACGGGCGCGTCGCCGCGCCCTCGAGCCGCGTCGGCACCACCACGCTCACCGTGGCCCGCTCGATGGCCCGGCGGACGAGGCGGTAGCACCCCGCCACAGGACCGTGCACGACCTCGGCGTCGAGTCCCAGCCGATCGCACTGCTCCTGCACGGCGCGACGACCGTTCTCGACGGCCTTCGGTAGCGACCCTTCGGCGCGAGAGACCGACGACGAGATGTTGCGCCAGTGGTAGGCGAGCACCGGGACGTGAACGACCCGGCGGTCGGCTGCGCCCGCATGCTCGGTGACCCGCAAGATGAGGTCGTGATCCTGCGAACCGTCGAAGCCCACACGGAACCCGCCGACCGCCTCGACCACCGCTCGGCGCAGTACGGAGAGGTGACACGTGTACATCGACGACCGGAACCGCTCGGGCGACCAGTCGGGCTTGAGGAAGTGCGCCGATTCGCGCCCGTCGGCCAGTACGTGCGCCTCGTCGGTGTAGATGTAGTCGACGTCGGCGCCCGCCTCCGATTGCAGCACCGCCATCACTGAAGCGAGGCCCGACGACACGATGGCATCGTCGTGGTCGAGCAACGCCACGAACTCACCCGTGGCCATCGCCAAGGCGTCGTTCGAGGCGGCGACGATTCCGCCGTTGGCGCCACGGTGATGCACCTTGATGCGCGAGTCGCGTCGCGCCGCGTCGTCGAGGGCTTCCAACACCTCAGGTCGGCTGCTGCAATCGTCGACCAGACACCACTCCCAGTCGGTGAACGATTGACCGCGCATCGCTTCGACGCAGGCCGAGAAGGCGCCGAGCGGCGGATCGAACACCGGTGTGATGACGGAGACGCAGGGCGAGATGACGCGGGAGGCTACCTGACCGCCGTAGAGGTTCAGGCGGCGATGGGCGGGCGGATGCGCGGCTGGCCACGGGGTCGGCTGACGAGATGGCGGCCGTCGGCGGTGGTGAAGCTGATGCTGGCGTCGGCCTGCAACACGATCTGCCAGCCGTGTTGGTGAACATGGTGGTGATGGCGCGAACACAACAGCATCAAGTTGTCGAGCGAGGTCTCGCCATGGTTGCGCCACCATCGGATGTGGTGGGCGTCGCACCAGGCGATCTTGCGGGTGCAGTCCGGGAAGCGGCAGCCACCATCACGGTTGGCGACGGCGCGGAACAGGTCTCTCGTGACGGTGCGCGTCGCTCGCCCATAGCCGAGCACGGCGGAGCCGGACCGGAGCACGCGGTGGATGACGCAGTCGCAACTCAACGTGTCGGTGACCCAGCCGGGCAGTGGTCGATAGGTGCCGGTGATCGCGTTGGCCACGTTGGCCGCATCGGCCGCATCGGTCGGGCCGAGCAGGCTGTGAGCGTCGATGGTCAACTCGACGTGCGGTCGGTGCCGCGGTGTGCCCTCGCCGAGGTGGTTGGCATTGAAGAACGTGACGATGTCGAAGACCGCATCGGCGTTGCGACGGCCGGACGACCGTTGGTCGTCGGCACCCTCCCACATGTGCGCCGTGGCGATGGCGTGCTCGAGTTGCTCGGCAGTCGCAGGATCGAACACGAACCTGCCGACGATGGTGCCATCGTCGAGTGTCGACGACTTCCACGACCGCTCGGGCACTTTGGGCTCGGGCATGTCGACCACGGCTTCCGCCTGTTGACGCCATTGCCGGCACACAAGCGCGGTGTCGATGAGATCGAGCTCGGCGATGGCGTCGACGACGGCCCCGTGGTGCTCGTCGAAGAGGTTGGCGGTGGGCGTCGTGACCGCGTTGCGCATGGCGCCGACATGACTCGCCGACACCCTGCCCGAAACAGCGGCAGCACCGACGGCTTCGTATCGCTCGAGGAAACGACCATCGTGGAGCAGGCGGGCCGCATCGGCGTGACTCATCCGGCAACGGTGTTGCAGCCAAGAGATCATCGACACATGACCGTCGGCCGCCCACGAACCTGCCTCGGCCAACCTTGCTGCAGCCATTGCCACTGCGGCGCGAAGGCGATCGATGAGCGCGACTGCATCGATGAGATCGTCAACCGAAACGATCTCTCCAAGGGCCGCCGATTCCATCCCCGAATCGTACATGTGTTCGCCCCTCGGAACAAGCCCGATTCCCTTGTTGCATATGGCTTGTAGCGATAGTGAGCGGTGATCGATCACCCATCGAGATGACCGGTGCGCTGGGTCCGGTTGAACCCCTTGGCGACATCGGCGAGGCCCGGGTTGGTACCGTACGCCGGTGATGTGGCGAGTCTTCGTGAGCGAGCACGGCAACGTGTTCATGCGGGAGATCGCCGAGCACCTCGTCGAGGCACTCACCAGCCGCGGCCTCACCGACGAACTGCCGGCTGCCGGCGACGCACTTCACAACCTGGTGGTCGCGCCGCACGAGTTCTTCGTGCTGTTCCCGGCCGGTGAGGCAGACCGAGCAGCGGCCGCAAGACACTCGGTGTGCATCAACACCGAGCAGCAGGGCACCCCGTTCTTCGAGCTGTCGATGCAGTACGCGCGGCGCGGCCCGGTGGTGCTCGACATCAACAAGTGGTCGCTCGACGCGATCCGCCGTCTCGGCCTGCGCGGCGTGCACCTGCCGCTCGGCTACGTCTCATCGATCGACCACTGGCAGCTCGACCGGGCCCGGTCACGGTCGATCGACATCGGCCTGCTGGCGGGTCGCACGCCGCGCCGCGAGGCGTTCATCGGCGGTGCCGGCGGACAGCTGTGGGAGTGGCGCACCGATCTCAGGTTCTTCAGCTGGCATCGGCCGGCGAAGGCTGGGAAGGCCTCCTTCACGACCGGCAGCGACAAGTACGACACACTCGCCGACACCCGCATCCTGCTCAACGTGCATCGCGACGAGGAGCCGTACTTCGAGTGGGCCCGCGTGGTCGAGGCCGTGGCCAACGGGTGCGTCATCGCCACCGAGACATCGGTGGGCATCGAACCTTTCGTCGCCGGCGAGCACCTCGTTATGGCCCACCTCGACGACCTCGCCGAGCAGGCCGTCGCTCTGGCATTCGACGAGCCGCGCCGCGCCGCGATGGCCGATGCCGCCCACGAGGTTCTCGTCACCG